>JAQTMV010000189.1 GCA_028714175.1 Methylococcales bacterium | reverse complement strand
CGGCCAAGCTCCGCGTGTTCTAATCCAGGCTAGCCTGGCAATCGACCGGCTCATTCAGGAGGCTAAATTGGCGAACTGAAAACTTGACTCAATTTTAAAGATCAATCTCACTCAAGGAGCTCTAGCCCTGGATGTGTTTTCGATCACTCATGCATCAACCGCAAATTCGCTTATAATGAAGCTCCTGTTTTTTTCAAGCTGTTTTTACTGATTGAGGAAATCTTAAAAACACATCAGTATTTTTGTTTGCATCAGGTATTGTTCCGGTAATCAAGCCGGTATATAAATAAGGAGAAAAAAATGAATGAGTTTACTAAAAAACTATTGAATGATTTCCTGATTGGCGTCTTTGCGGTAATTCCTATTGTTGTTGTGCTGCAAATCATTATTTTTGTTAAAGGACTGGTTTCCGAATTATTTCAGGTCGTTTACGGTTTTTCAGATAACTATCTTTATACTGCTATGGTTTTTGCAGTTAGCTTTGTTATATTGGTATCCATAGGTAACACCATTGTCAAAAAAGGCCGCTCCTGGGTTATTAGTGTCTTTGACTTTGTTATTGCTAGAATCCCATTTTTGAACACTATTTACCGTGTGCTTAAAAAAGTTATCAACATGTTTTCATCGCGTGAACAAACCATGGCCAAAGAAGTGGTTTATGTTGAATACCCAAAAGAGGGCGTTTGGGTGCCTGCTTACGTGACTAACAAACACGATAATAAATATGTGTTGTTTGTCCCCACATCACCCAACCCGACCTCCGGCTTTACTGTGATTGTCGATAAATCAAAATTAATAAAATCAGATATGAATATTGAAGAAGCCACCAGTTTTATTGTCAGTGTTGGCGTTGATTACAACAAGGCCTCAGAAGCAAATAATTTGCCCTGAATCCTGGCAAACAGCATGGCCGGGTTTATTTACGAAAAATACCGGATTCTTTTACTATCATGGTAACCAACATCAGGCTTCCCGATGATAAGCTACAATGCGTTCAACTTCTTTTTTCGATCCCAAAACCAGTGGGACGCGTTGATGAATACCCGTCGGTTTAATATCAAGGATTCGCTCACGTCCTGTAGAACAAGCTCCACCAGCTTGCTCAATAATAAAAGCCATCGGATTCGCTTCGTACATGATACGTAATTTGCAGGGTTTTGACGGATCTCGTAAATCGAGCGGATATAGAAACACACCGCCGCGCGTAAGGATCCGGTAAACCTCGGCAACCAGTGAAGCAATCCAGCGCATATTAAAGTTTTTTTCTCGCGGCCCTTCCGTTCCTTGCAAACATTCATCAATATAACGCTGCACAGGAGGTTCCCAAAAACGCTGATTGGACATATTAATGGCGAACTCGCTGGTCTCTTCCGGAATTCTCATATTTGGATGAGTCAGGATAAATTCACCTATATCCTGATCGAGAGTGAAGCCATTAACGCCATGGCCGGTTGTCAAGACCATCATCGTTGACGGCCCATAAAGCACAAAACCCGCGCAGACCTGTTCGGAACCCTTGCGCAAAAAATCTTCGGGCGCGGGATCGACACCCTCACGACATCTTATAATGGAAAAAATAGTACCTACAGCCAGATTAACATCAATGTTTGAAGAACCGTCCAATGGATCAAATAAGGCCAAATATTTGCCCTTGGGATACTGCGCCGGAATAGTGATAATATCGTCTACCTCTTCCGATGCCATGCCCGCCAGATGACCTGTCCAGTTCAGCGCATTGACCATGATCTCATTGGTAATGATGTCCAGTTTTTTTTGTACTTCGCCTTGTACATTCTCAGACTCAGCGCTACCCAAAACACCCACCAGATTACCCCGGTTAACCAGGTGCGATATTTTCTTGCATGCGGTCACAATATCATTGAGTAACATACTGAAAGTTCCGGACGCATCCGGCAACCCCCTCTGCTGTTCGATGATGAACTGGGTCAAAGTAACTTTATTAGTCATTCTTTCATTTCTCCGTTTGTATGTTTGTTCCAGAAAATACTATACAATATAAGTAGTTGCATTCTGCGTTTACGAAGTTATAGAACGGTCAGAAAGCACTAGCCCTTTTTAAAAATTACATTATAAATCTTGAAAGAAAGTATGGATGCGGCTAATACGAAGGTAATCGCATTGGCAAAGATGATGGCTTCATCAGCTATATAAAGACCGTAAATGAGCCAGCAGAGCACGCCCACGGTAAACATACTGTACATGCCCAAAGAAAGCGATTCGGTATCCCTTTTTTTTATAGTTAAAATGGCCTGAGGTAGAAATGAAGCTGTAGTTAATGTTGCAGCTATATAGCCAATAATTTCAGGCGCGATTATCATAGATTTTGTTTTAGAATTTTTTGAGTATAACGGCAGTGATTTTCACCGAGCCAGTCTAGTGACTCGCCTCAGACATGTCAACACGCAGGGATAGGAATATTGGGTGCGATTAAAAGTGCGGTTTAAACTCAAGCAGCTTGCTGTTGTCTCAAGATAATCAGAGATGTGATAAAAGTCGATCAGATAACTGCCTCAAGCGCCGAATTGTTCATCAATCTGGTCAGTCAGCTATCCCTATTGCACCATCACCTGCCGCATGTAAATATGTCCCTTTACACCAACGCAGTTATTGGGGCAATTTTACGAATCAACACCGCTTTGCCAGGAACGCTATGTCGTCGCTTTTAGTTCTGCACACCGATTTAAGCAGCTGACAACAATCGATTAAAAAGACATTCAGTCAGAACCTTATCTGGATAGACTGAACTGTGAAATGCGCGAAAGGTTGAAAAGCATTTTGGTATGCTCTTCAAATGGGTGAACGAGTGGAAGCCATTCATGCTTCGACAGGGCTCTCCTGCGCATAACCGAAGGGCTCAGCACGAACAGCTTCCACTCGCCCCAACCGCGGTTTTTAGGATATATACTTTAAACGGTCAAGTTCTCGGCTTTTTCAGAAAACAGTTGGAACTTCATGGTCATCAGAGTTTGCATGTTAGCCTTGAAGCGGGTGCTGAGTTCGGCGATACAGGTATCAATGCTTTTCTTGAATTTTTCGAACTTATCGTAGTGGATGCTATACAGTACCTGCTTTTTGACGAACCGCCACAAGCATTCGATCAAATTCAGGTTGGGGGAGCAGGCAGGTAAAGGAGTTCGATGCCCGGTTCTTTGGCCTTGCCGGCAACAGACTGGCATTTTTGGTATCTGACCTAGTCCTGCACCAAAGTGATGGGGCGGTTGGTTCCCGCATAGGCGCCGGCAATTTTGTCGAGGAACTCGCCGAACAGCCACTGATTGATGCAGGTGTCGTTGATCACCGTAATGGCCTCCTGAGTTATCGGGTCGCAAGCACCCAAAGCATTGGGTTACTGGCCGATGGCAGCAACACGCGCGTGCAGCACCAGACCATCCCCAGAAATGCGCCCATTACGAAGTGCGCCGCGTCCACGAATAGCACAGTGCGCTTGCCTTGTTTAGCTTCGTTCAGGCGGGGTTGCAACTTTTGGTCATGGAATTCCTGCTGCGCCTTCTGTTGTTCTTTGTCGTCATTGGCCTTGCCAGGTACCAGGCCGCAACGCCTGCATTTCATGCCCATCTTTTTCAGAAATGCCTGACAAACTGAGTGTTTTAAGCGGATACCTGTTTGTTCAAAAATTAAAGCGTTTGCCCTGAGACCTCACGCGGTTCGAAGGATCGCATGCGCGGGAAGTCGCCTTTGCACAGGGTGAGTGCATGGGCTTGCGCCAATCGACTGGTGCTTGGGCAGGAAGCCACCGCCGAAAAATCAAACGAAATTACGGCCATTCCCAAGCTATTGGAATTACTGGATGTGAAGGGTTGCATCATCACCATTGACGCCATGGGTTGCCAGACGGCGATTGCCAGGCAAATCATCGACCAGCGGGGTGATTATGTGCTGGGCCTCAAAGACAACCAGCCCTTATTGCACGAGTCAGTGGAAGATTATTTCACGCTGGCGCGAAGCAACAACTTCAAGCAGGTGAAACATGACTACATTGAAGAAGTTGATAAGGAACATGGACGGCTGGAGGTTCGCCGTTACTGGGTTTGCGAAGACATCAACACCCTGCCAAACCCTGAGCGCCGGGCAGGACTACGCAGCATTGGCATGGTCGAGCGGGCGTGCCTAAGCGCAGGGAAATGCAGTGTTGAACAGCGCTATTTCATCAACTCCATCGCCGCCGATGCCAAGCTGTTTGCCCATGCAGTGTGTTCGCACCGGGGCATAGAAAAGCGCCTGCATTGGCGATTGGATGTGGTCATGCGTGAAGATGACAGTCGTATCCGAAAGGACAATAGTTCGGCCATTTTAGCGATGGTTCGCCACCCACCTGAGCCTCAATTTGTTTGAAAGCGTGCTGAATGCGGTTGCACAGATCAATAGCGCCTGAATAACCATCACGCCTGCAAAGCGGCCAAAGAATACACTGTCACGAAAAAGGTCACCAGAGACAATAAGCCTTTACGGGTTGCAAGTCCCCGTTTGAGTTCAAACTGACTGATGAGCAAGAGATGATTGAAAAACCAGGATACATTGATTAACCTTGTCCGCAGAATAAAGTTTGGCTAGAGTTGTTTAAAAAAGTATACTTTTCGACAACTTTGCTGCCGTCTGATTAAGTTATAGTTGGCAATATAAAAATCTAGCGGTTCAATTGCAGCGTGGTCAATTTTCCTGATCAATAGATCACTATACTATCTATTCTTTCAAGGAAATGGTCTCAGCGCGATCAATGATTTTGAGGATTATTTTATCTTCCTGAGCTAACCATCCGATGCTACGATGAATCGTTTTTTCATCTTCCGGGAGTTCCCGAATCAATTTTGCAACAGGGGTAGCGCCATTTTCAGCCAAGTAATGCCAAATGCTGCCTGCGGTCAAACCGGCGCGTTCAGACATAGGCATTTCTGGCGTCGCCACAACCGGTTTGGGAGCCACGGCTTGAGCCTTTTTAGGGGTTTTCAGATCTGGGCCTGGTTTTTTAGCTATTGCTTTAGTTACTACGGTCGCAACAGGCTGTTCAGCTTTAGCTTTAGGTACCGGTTTTTGGGTGGTGATTTTTGATTTTTTCATAATAATAAGATAAAGAGTATAAAGGATAAAAATTAGTATAAACAAAAAAGGCTTTTAAAGCTTTTAATGTTGTAAATGTCAGTTGAAAAATAAGTCCTCTTGCCACATGCCGCTTTTTTGGAAGTGGTGAGATTGCAGAAAGAAAATAAATTCAGCTGTCCAATATTGAAATTACGGCCTTTCCTATAGGTGATAATGTTCTTTATCACATATAGAAGTCATAATAGACACTTTAAAACAACGTTGTTAAGGTCAAATTGGGGGGTGAGGCGCAGGCCCGAAAATCGGTAATCGTTAATCAGGAATCTACGCAGCCGTCTTCGTTTTGAGTAAGAGTTCTATTTGATTAAAAAATTAAATTCTTTGCCAATATTCTCATGATAATGATTTTGCTATTCCTGGGCGTGGTGAGCATATTGGAAAGCTGTTTTTATATTGGTATAACCTGTAAGTGGGAATTTGAAATGATTGAGCTGAAAAAGAGTAAGAATTTTGCTGGTCCGGAAGGTCCTGTCGTGTTAGTGATTATGGATGGGATCGGAATTGGTAAAAATACAGAAAGCGATTTTGTGCAGCAGGCAAGGACTCCAAATCTGGACTGGCTGAAAGAAAACGCCTTGTATACCGAGTTGCGGGCGCATGGCGTTGCGGTGGGGCTGCCGGATGACGGGGATATGGGCAATTCGGAAGTGGGCCATAATGCCATGGGCTGCGGCCGCGTTTTTGAGCAGGGCGCCGCTTTGGTTGGAAAAGCGATTGCCTCGGGGGCGATGTATGCCGCCGGCTCGGTTTGGCAGGAACTCGTTACCAATGTGAATGACAAATCGTCAACCTTGCACTTTATCGGACTGTTTTCGGATGGCAATGTGCACTCCAACCTGAATCATCTGGAGTCGATGTTGCGCAAAGCAAAGGAGCAGGGGGTGAAGAAGGCGCGGGTTCATGCGTTGATAGACGGGCGCGATGTGCCGCCGACATCGGCGCTGGAGTATGTCGAACGTTTCGATACCTTCTTGAAAGAAATTAATGCCGATGGCACAGTCGATTATTGTGTGGCATCGGGTGGGGGGCGCATGAATATTACGATGGATCGTTATGATGCCAATTGGGATATGGTAAAGCGTGGCTGGGCGACGCATGTGAAAGCGGAGGGCCGGACTTTTGCTTCGATGAAACATGCGGTGGAAACCTTCCGCAAGGAAATACCGGGGATTTTGGATCAGGATCTGCCCGCGTTTGTGATTGAACGCGCCGGGACACCTGTGGGCCCGATTGTGGATGGCGACAGCGTAATCTTTTTTAATTTCCGCGGTGATCGGTCGTTGGAAATTACCAAAGCATTTGAAGCGGATGAATTAAAAGAGTTTGACCGCGGACCGAAACCGGATGTGCTGTATGCGGGCATGATGCAATATGACGGCGACCTTGGTGTGCCGGCGCGGTATCTGGTGACGCCACCGGCGATTGACCGCACGATGAGCGAATACCTCTCGAATGCGGGTGTCAAACAACTGGCTATTTCGGAAACGCAGAAATATGGCCACATGACCTATTTCTTTAATGGCAATAATTCGGGTAAGTTTCCGATGGAGACCTGGAAAGAAATTCCGTCTGATGTATGCCCGTTCGAGAATGCACCGCGGATGAAAGCGGACGAAATTACCGATGCGGTGGTGCAGGCGATTGAGTGCGGGGACTATAAGTTTATCCGCCTGAATTTCCCGAATGGCGACATGGTGGGCCATACAGGCGTGGTGAGCGCGGTAAAACTGGCCGTCGAAGCCGTGGATGAAAACGTTGGCAGGATTATGGACGCACTGAAGAAGACCAATGGAATTATGGTTTGCTCGGCCGATCATGGCAATGCGGATGACATGTGCGAACTGGATAAAAAGACCGGTGCGCTGATACTGGACGAGCAGGGCAAGTGTAAGCCGAAGACGGCCCATTCGTTGAATCCGGTACCTGGGATTGTGTATGATCCATCGGGGGCGGCCAATGCCCGTTTGGCTGATGTGCCGGGGGCGGGCATTGCAAATCTGGCGGCGACGTGCATCACGCTATTGGGCTTTGAGCCGCCGGAAGATTATGCTGTGAGCCTAGTGGAAGTCGGCCAAGCTTGCTGCTGAAAAAGTTGTTTTATCTTTATTGATTGTTGCTGCAGCACTATCACGCTTTGTCACAAGCGCTACCTGACATTGTTGGTAGCGCTCTATTCATAGTTACAGTGCCTGACCAGTGCATCGTCGTGGTGATATAGTGGTACATTTTTGTGTCGGGTTTTTGGAGCCTTCCCATGTCCTTGCCCTTCATTGCGAAGTTGGCCAACGACTAAATGACAGTGAGAACAATTCATACAATTTCCTGAGCCTGGTGGATTTTAGCGAAACGATGTAAAACCATTAGGCTCCCAATTTTTCTGTAGACTAATGAAATAGAGCTTCGCAGCCTGCAACCATCTATATACTATACATAGTAAAGAGGATTTTTAGTCTACCGGTCGCGGTGATAGTCCCACACACTCACCCTTCTCTTTGCACCGCGACCGGTAGACTAAAAACCTCTTCACTAGCCTTGTATAACGGCCAATAGCTGCCATCCGAAATAGCACTGTTTTATACCGAAAGAGATTCATACGATACTATCCTTGATTTCGGTACTATACTTCGTAAGTAATAATCAATGTCGCGATATTTAAGTAACCCATGATACCTGTGCTATGAGTCGAATCCCAAAAATACTTAGGCAAGCTCGGTCTAACTTTAGAACCCCTCCTCGCTACGGGACAGAGTTACGGAAGCGGGTGGTTGTAGATCAAAGCCGGATTGATCTCGCTAGCAAATATTTCGTGACCGAGCTTCCAGGTGCAACTATCCCTGCGACCCGTCTTCAAAATATTCTCGAAAACTTAAAGCAAGGTCGTGCGCTTTCAGAACATGCTCTGATGTACTTGCAGCAACATGGGCTAACCGCTCTACAGCAGCTTGCGCAGGGTGAAATCACCTATGAAGCTTTCTGCAAGACCACATCGGAAGAACAGGCTAAGCGTGAACAAGCGGCCGAAGCTAAAAGGCAAAAAGAAGAAGCGGCGTGGTTGCGAAGGATCGAAGAGGACAAAGTCCAAGAGGCTATCCGTAATGCCAAATACGAGCGTGACCGTCAACGCGCAGAGGAAGCGCGACGTCAGCGAGAGAGCGACCCAAAGTACATCGCCAAAATGAAAAACCAGCAGCTTCGGATGCGCTATGGACTAGATCGGTTCATCGAAAAACAATTTTTTGCCCGCTTGATGGACATCCTTCATCGCCTCGACGGTGGCAATCGCCTTTCTGACGAAGACATTCTGTGGCTTACCACCGAAGGTGAGGATTACTACACTGAGATTCTTCAAGCAGCCTTTCATGAGCGCGAAGCTGAGTTCTATACGATTGAGTACAAACGAACGAGTGATCCATGGAACGCGGTTAATGCCAGCGGCCACTACCGCAAGTGCAACCAAGCCAAAAAAGCCCATAATCTACTGACCTCGATCCCTGCTGGGCGCCAGAAAGCACCAAAACTGAACTCGGCGATCTGCACGACCCATGGCGGTGTGATGCGAGATTTGAATCGCTTTGATGAAGCGTTGAAATTTGGCAGTCAGGCACATGATCTGACGCCTAAGGACTTTCGCCCCTGTACCCTGTTAGGTGCAGTAAATTTCGAGGTAGGGAACTACGACATCGGGAGGGACTGGTATGTTAAGGCGACAGACCGCGGAGCCAGTGAGCGCTCAATTGACTATGACCTCCGTGGCATTTTCCTGCGTGCGGACAAGGCTAAACGCGAGGAGATAAGGGCATTCCTGCTTCGTGAAGATTCGGAACGGTATAAATGGGTCCGTAATCTAAAGATTCAAGATCATGTGTCCGCTTAGGGTCGCTATGTAAAGCTTTACATAGCGACCCCTATGTATAGTACCTAACTATGTATAGAAATATTTAATTTCGACCTGTACCCCGCACGCTACCAGCGATTACTGGCAGCGCGCTATACATAATT
>JAQTMV010000188.1 GCA_028714175.1 Methylococcales bacterium | reverse complement strand
TCTGAACTGGGTTTTACACACACATGCCCCTGGGCATTGATGGAAAAATAGCCATCGCCCCAGTTTTCAATAGCATAAGTTTGTGCTGATTGCTTAGTTGTCCATGTTTTGGTATCACCTGAATTCACTATTTATCTCCGTTCTTCTTACTACAGCGGGAACATTCATAAGCCCTGTTGTTTAAGCTCATTGTACTTCATTGTCGGCACCTTCGTCCCCTCTCCTGCTGGATGCCTACAGGGATGTAGGTAAGTAGAGCAACGCAGGAGCAGTTGCCGAGAGGGCTAGGGAGAGGAGATTTAAAAAAACCGATTTTTGATATGCAAACAATATATTCGGTTTTTCGCCTGGTTTTCCTGAATCCAAAATTCAGCTTATCCAGTTTTCAATCGCAAGCCCCTCCACGCGGTCAAATTCCCGCACATTATTGGTCACAATAGTGGCGGCCAGGCTAAGTGCATGAGCAGCAATCAAGGTGTCCAACGGACCTATTGGTGTACCTCTGGATTCCAGTTGAACTCTGATGTCACCATAACAGGAAGTAGCTTCAACATCAAAAGGCAGGCACTCAAATTGATACAAAAAATAGCCGAGTTTAATTCGATTGGCTTCTTTCTTGACACTTTTGGCGATGCCATACTTTAACTCAGCCAAAGTCAGTGAGGAAATAACCACCTGTTCATAAGCCAAGCCATCGATTCGAGCGAGAATATTTTCATATCCGGTTCTGCGATTTAATAAACAAATGCAGATATTGGTATCCAGCATAAAAATCATTCAAAATCTCGTGAGTCATTTTCGAGAGGTTGATTTCTTTCCAGTGCAACCGGTTCATCCACGCTATCAAGCAGCCTTAACAGCTGTTGCGCAGAGTGTTTTAGAGGTAATAATAAAATACCTTCACCAACCTGTTTAATCGATACTTCCGTGCCTTCAAAACGAAATGATTTAGGTAATCTGACAGCCTGGCTTTGACCATTCTGAAATAACTTTGCAGTTTGCATGAGGAACTCCCGACAAATATATACTGAATATATATTATATGACTTTCAGGATAAACAGGCTAGCTTGGATCATCCAGTCGTGTATTTTTCGTGCCCACAGGGCTCACCCTGTTGTCTTTTAAGCATGATCACAAAAGAAATTGTGTTTGCGCTTGAAAGCTACGTGCAGCAATCAAGCCAAGACAAGACGGCAGTACTCGAACAAATAAGGGCAATACGTAGCCGTTATTCGCCTACGATTACTGAAGCGGATATAGCCGGCTGGAAGGAATCCGATCGCCCATGATAGTGGTCGATACTAAACTGCTGGTTTAGTTACTGCTGCCTACACCCTATACTGCCCAAGCTGAAGCCATAATGGGCGTGGATTCGGAGTGGATTGCACCCGGTCTTATTCATTCCGGGTTACGTAATGTTTTTCTGGGAGCAGTCCGGCGTAAAGATATTGCGTTGGATGATGCGCATTATCTGCTGCATCGTTCGATTGAATTGATTATCGTCCCCGATAAAACCGTGGACGGTAGCTCGGGGTTTTCCTTGGCTATGCAGAGTGGCTGTAGTGCTTATGATTGGGAGTTTGTATGGCTTGCAAGTGATCCAGGATTGCCTTTGGTAACGGTGGACAAAAAGGTGCTCAAGATCGGGATCGGGAATGAAGCGTTATCTGTTAGATACCTCAGCGTTGTTGACGCTCAGGGATAATGAGGCAGAGGCTGAGCTAGTCTCACTTCTGGTTTCAAACGTTATGCTAAATCTCGACTTGCCAAGAATTTCAAGAATGGAGCTCAGGTAAGTGAGAAACAGGAGGATAGTTGTCAGGCGTTACTGCCCATCGACCAATTCCCAATCGCCATTCGGACGCTTCTTTTTCGACAATGGGCTGTAAACAGTAGAACCCAGCTTTATCCTCGCTCTCGCATTTGGACTGAAACTCCCAAAGGTCATTGAGAAGATCCTCTACCTGTCGTGCAGTCCATCGATAACCTCGTTGATAAGAGGGAACATAGAAATTCTCCTTCAAAAGATCATTGATGGGCTTCAAGCAAATGGTACCCTTTTACGCGGATTCAGGATTAAGTTAGAATTCCGTAGGATTGATTACCTGTAGGGTGCCAGTAAATGTCTTCCGCTACCAACATGAAACGTTTTCGCATTGCTTTTTCTTTTGCCGGGGAAAAGCGCGATTTTATCGAACAAACAGCGCAGATTTTGGCGCTACGTTTTGGCGAAGAGAAGATTTTGTTCGACAAATTTCATGAAGCGGAATTTGCAAATGCTGATCTCGCTTTTAATCTGCCTTCACTATATAAAAACGACACCGACTTGATTGTTGCCGTATTTTGTCGCGATTATGAGCAAAAACAATGGTGCGGCTTGCAATGATCGAACCCGTTGCCGGCGTTAAACAGGATTCGGCGGCTAACTCACCGCTATCTTGCTTATATAGCCAACTGCAAGCTATCTCAGCTGAAGTGGTCAAAAGTCCACACTTGCATAATCACCCCTTTTTGTGGGCGCTGGTTAATGGTAACCCGTCTGTCGCGGTAGCCGACATTTATCGATATTGTTGCGAGTCAGACCCCAACGACTTGCTCTGGCATATTTCAGAGGCCGTGAAACAGGCTAATGCGGTACCTTTTGCCGAGAAGGGGTTTGGTATAGGACGCGTTTCGGATTTGGTGGCGCACATGTGCCTGATCGCTGCTGCGCGCTGGATTAGCCAGGAAAAAATCGGTAAGGCGCACTGGGTCAACGATTTACCCAGCATGGCTATGACGGAAGAACTGGCGGCGGCCGTGGTCGCAGCGACCTGGTTCGATCTTGGGTTGAAACTGAGATATAGCGCCGACGGCAAAATTGAAGTCGCCAATTTGATTTGCGACCGTGCCGAAACCCAATTCGGCGTCAAAACTGTTGAACAGTCCATCGACGATGAAATTTTTGCCCGAGTGGAACAGGAACTGTCGGTGATGGGCCTGGGTACCAGTAGTGGTAAACCGCACCCACGGGATGTAAAAGCCGGCATAAACAGGTTGGCGCAATCCAGTGGTGCGCGCTTGATGGTGGGTTTGGGTACAGCCGACGCGCGGCAAAGCGTTGACGGCGAGTTACGGGACCGAATCAAAGCGCGTTGGGGAATCGAACTGTTTGTTTACGCAGATGCGGAAGCGCAACCCACGGAGGACATCCGGGAAGAATGGGCGAGCATGCAAACGTCCTTATTGGGCATTTCGAGCGTATTCTCAGTCCATTATTCCGGGATACTATATCGTCAAATGAAACAACTGGAGGTAATCCGATGCCGCGCAAAAAAGTATTCATCAGCTATGCCCATAAAGATGAAAATCACCGTAAAAGACTGATTGAGCATTTAAAAGTGCTGGAAAACCAGCAATTGGTCGACATCTGGGATGACCGCAAAATCGGTGCCGGACAACATTGGTATAATGAAATCGATCGGCAATTGCAAAGCTGCAAGGTCGCGGTGTTTTTGGTTTCTCCGGCATTCCTGGGCTCAAAGTTCATCTCCACGGTCGAAGTGCCCACGCTTTTGAGTCGGCATCAACAGCAAGGCATGCAAGTCGTGCCGTTATTGATTCGCGACTGTACCTGGGAATTGATGCCCTGGCTAACGGCCATGCAAATGCGTCCCGCGGAAGCAGAACCTTTATCTAACACGCCGCGCAAGCGCGATCAACAACTGAAACAAGTGGCGCAGGAAATAGCAAACTTCTGTAAGTGATTTCCAAATAATACGACGACCTGACTAATTATGAATAACAAAAGCGACCTGACCTGCGCACAAATCCTGCAACACCTGAAACCCGGACAAGTACAACGCATCCCCGCCACGTTACATCTTGATGCCACCGTGCACCAGTGGTCGCAAGCCGAAATCGATGCGCTGACGTTGGCGATTAGCGCGCGTCGGCCCCTGCTGGTGCGTGGCGAACCGGGTACCGGTAAAACCCAACTGGCGCGTGCGGCAGCGCATCAACTCGGCTGGACGCTGCACGCGACCACGATTCACCCGCGTTTCGAAGCGTCCGATTTGCTGTACCGGTTCGATGCGGTAAAACGGCTGGCCGATGCGCAGGCACGTGAGCCGAATTTACAGGAAGAAAACTATTGGGAACCGGGACCTCTCTGGAAAGCCTACAATTGGAAGCTGGCCTGCTGCTACGGGAGTTGCCGGCCGAAAGCCGGCGGCGAAGCCGAAACCGAGCCCGAAGGCCATGTCGTATTACTGGATGAAATCGACAAAGCCGACAGCGACCTGCCCAACAGCCTGCTGGATGTGCTGGGGCAACGTGCTTTCGAAATACCGGCCTTGAATCTGCAATTCGGCGCGCCGCAGCGGCAACTACCGCTAATCATCATCACCACCAACGAAGAGCGTGAACTCCCGGCGGCCTTTGTGCGGCGTTGTATCGTGCTGAATCTGGCCTATGACCCTGCGCTTGGTTACCAAAAATGGCTGGTGCAGCGGGGGCGGGCGCATTTTGCAGCGGCTGAAGGCGTTCCCGAGCGGCTTTCCGACCCTATCATTCGGCTGGCGGCCAAACGCCTGGTGGAGGATCGCAGCAACGCCGAGCAAGCGGCTTTACCGCCACCCGGCTTGGCCGAGTTCGTCGATTTGTTGTCCGCATTACACGAATTGGCGCCAGGGGACGCCGTGACCCAGGAAAGCTGGTTGAAGCGTCTCAGCGCTTATGCTTTCGTCAAACACCAGCCGGTGGAAGGCTTGCCCGGAACCCAGCAAAGCCGGGCTTTTGATAGCGGTTTGCCGGATTAGCCGACGATGCGCACACTGTCAACTATCGTTTCCCGCGCCGATTTATTGCGGGCTTTGGTGTTGGCGGAGCACGACCCGGCTGCGGCGGACAGATTGGCAAACGTGCTGGACTTTCACTCTCAAGCCAGCGACGAAACCGTTGACGACATTCTGATTGCGCCACCCGAAAATAAAACAAAATTGCCACGCCAAGCGGAGCAACCGCAATCCCAAGGCACTGGCAACGCACCGTTACAATGCAGTTTTCTGACCATTACGGCTTGCGAACCGATGGAATTATCCTCACAGACTGTGTCGCTGCCTGTCGCCGGGAAAGGCTTGGCTAAACACGATTGTGAACCCTTGGCGTCGGGCAGTCCGCCCATGCCGCTGTTGGTTCGCAAACAACGGGTGTGGCCGGCAGTCAAAAGCTCGTTGGTGACACACCGGTCAAGTGGTATCGACCTACAGCGCTTGACGGCACAGATTGTCCAGGCCGAGCCGGTCTCACGTCTGCCGACTTTATGGAAGCAGTGGTGGGGCGGCGAATTAGTAGTGATTTGGGACCGTAGTGAACAGATGGCGCCTTATGAGATGGATTACCGAAGCCTGCTGAAGCAAATCGTCGACAGCCGTGGCTGCGCCGGCCTAAAAGTGTATCAAGTCGATGGGTTGCCCCGGGCAAGTGACCGGCTGCTGGCCAGCCCAAGTTGCTACCGTTAGCAGGTTATCCATGCCACCCGTTGCCAGCGGCACAAAAATCCTGATATTGTCCGATCTTGGGGCCTTGAGCGTATCGCCCTCCGCCGCGCGGCACTGGCAACGCTTCGCACGCGGTTTCAGAAAAGCCGGGGTACAGCTGGTGGCCTGGGTACCTCATTCCGCACGCCAAGTGGAAAAGGACACCGCACAATGCATCACTATTCATTGTCTCGACCGGCAAGGCAATCTTCGCCGGCAAGCCGGCCGTTTACAAACGGCCCGGCAAAGGCTAGCCGAGCATCAACGCCTGCATCAATTGCGGGAACAATTACTGACACGGTTGTCGTTTTGCGTACGGGTGGAGAAAGCGCTTCTCCGAGCCGGGCGAGAGTTGCATCCGGCCACTGCGGCCGAACCCGCGCTGGAGGGACTGATTTGGAGCTATCGGCCCGTCGTCAGAGCCAGCGACATTTCCCGGCCTTTGACTCCGGCTTATCAAGGGCATTATCGTGCTCGATTCAGTAATCTCACGTTTGCGGAACAGCAAACCGCCTTGAATTGCGTATTGCATTTGCACAGCTGGCAAGGCCGCTCGACGGGAGTGCTGGAAACACTCATTTGGGAAAGCTACGTGGGTGGAGCCGCAGATGGCGACGCTGTCAAACCGGTTGTTGAAAGCGCCAAAGCCTGGATTTCCGCTTTCCGCGCCACGCAGGTGGTTGAAAGTGGCTCTCGGGAGGTCATTGTGTTTGCCGAGGATTTGCTGTCCAGAAATTGGCAGGATGAAATCTTTCAACGTCGTTATTCGGAATGGCTGGCCGAATTATGGGCGTTTAGCGGACAAACTGAGGTGCCGCCCGGTCTTGAAGCCGCCGATGTGGCGAAGGTGGGCCAGGAATCGATTGACGGTGCGCTACAAGCCTATCGTTTGATGGCCATCGGTATCGAGTTGATGCTATGGCCTGTTGCAATGTCCACCCCCGCCTGTGCGGTATCTGCGATAAACTCGCCCTGGACGTTGGAAGGACTGGAATTAATCAGCGAGTCGCCCCGGAGCCGGCGTTGGCTAATGCCAAAAGGGAAGCCCATGCCGCTTCTCGAACGAGCCGATGTGGCGTCCTGCGTGTTGATTGCCGGCGGTAGGCGCTACGCGATGACTCAATTGCAGCGGCCGGCCTGGGCAAGCAAATTTGGCCGCGATCGCTTGGGCATTTTTGCGGAAATGGTATTGTCCACCGCACAGGGTTCGGCTAAACAATTCCTCCGCTGGATCGAACCCGGCACGTTCCGGATGGGTTCGCCGGATGACGAGCCGGAGCGAGGCGGTAATGAAGGTCCGCAGCACGAAGTGACCCTCAGCCGAGGCTTCTGGCTTGCCGACACAGCCTGCACCCAGGCCATGTGGCAAGCGGTGATGGGCAATAATCCCAGCCACTTTCAAGACGATCCCCAACAGCCGGTGGAGCAAGTCAGTTGGCATGCTGTTGGAGAATTTTTACAGCGCCTTCAAGCCCTGTTGCCGGGCTGTCAGGTCGATTTACCCAGCGAAGCCGAATGGGAATACGCCTGCCGTGCCGGTACGACTACGCCATTCAGCTTTGGCCCGCAAATTACCCCGCAGCAAGTCAACTACGCTGGCAGCAATCCCTATGCCGGCGGCGAACAAGGCGAATACCGGCAAAAAACCGTCGCGGTCAAAAGCCTGCCCGCCAATCCATGGGGACTGTACGAAATGCATGGCAACGTCTATGAATGGTGCAAGGACGGTCAACGGACTTATGACAGGCAAGCGCAAGTCGATCCGCTGGAACCATTGACCAGCGAGCAAGAGCCCCGCTCCGTTCGCGGCGGTTCCTGGATCATCCTCGCCAGGTGGGCGCGTTCGGCCTACCGCTACGCCTACCTACCCGGCTATGCCTACGACTACCTGGGCTTTCGTTTTTGCCTGAGGTCCATCGAGACCGGACAGGAAACCGGTGTGCCCGGCGGGACGCCGGGTCGGGCGACCGGAGGGAGCCCGAAGTCGGTTGAAGAAGACAAATCGCCCGAGCAAAGTTTTTTGACCAAAATGGGCTCGTTTTTCACTGGCCACAAGCCAAAAGGCTGAACATGGCGCTGCATTTCTTCACCATTCCCGCACTGACACCGCAACCGGCCCAGGACGAGTTCAATCGTTTTTGCCTGACTCATCGCGTCGTGAGTATCGAACGCCAGTTCGTCAATGATGGCGCCAATGCCTATTGGGCGCTCTGCGTCACGGTTGCCGCCGCCGATGCGACATTGCCCGATGCGTTAAAAGCTCAGGACAGCCGATCCAAATTAAACGTTGGCAGCGGGCGAGTGGACTATAAGACGGTACTCAGTGAGCAGGATTTTGCGCTCTATGCAGCATTGCGCAATTGGCGAAAAAGCATGGCCGATGCCGAAGATGTTCCGGTTTATGCCGTGTTAACCAACGAACAATTGGCCGAAATCGTCAGGCGGCGCGTGGATAACCTGACTGCGCTTGGCGGTAACGATGGCGTTGGACCCTCTCGGGTGCAGCGCTATGGCGTAAATCTGTTGACTCATTTTCAGGCAGCCCTGGCCGAGGTTTGCAGTGAGGGCATCGATGCAACGTAACTCCATTCGCCTGGAGCAGATCGCCGACCACGAGAATTTGCTACGAGCAACCTGGAAAGCCGCGCGCGGCAAACAGCATAGACCGGCTGTCGCGCGATTTTTGGATGATCTGAATGGGCGTCTTAAGCATTTGGCCGATGCCATTTTGCAGGAGCACGCGCCGCTTGGCCGTTGCCGTCGTTTTGTAATCCACGATCCCAAACGCCGGGAAATTACCGCAGCCTGCTTCGCGGACCGGGTATTGCATCACGCCATTATGAACCTGGCCGAACCGCGGTTTGAACGCATGTTGGTCGACAGCACTTTCGCTTGCCGCCCCGGCAAAGGGGTACATGCCGCCGTTGAAGCGGTGCAGAATAATTTGCGTCGCTTTCCCTGGTTGGTTCAGGTGGACATTCAAAGCTATTTTCCGTCCATTGATCACGCCATACTGAAAAAATTGTTGGCAACGCGCTTTAAAGGGGCAGCCTTTATACGATTACTGGAGCGGATTATTGCCTCGGGTGAACCATCAACCAGCGGTTGTGGCTTACCCATCGGATCGTTAACCTCACAACATTTTGCCAATGCCTATCTCGATAGTGCGGATCGTTTTCTATTGAACCACTCAGCGGTTTGCGCCCATATTCGCTATATGGATGACATCGTCTGGTGGTGTCGCTCGCGTCAGGAAGCAACCGAGACCTTGCAATTGCTTAGAGACTTTCTGTGGCAATCGCGTAAGCTGACTGTGAAATCCACCGTGCAAATCCGGCAGAGTCGTCAAGGTCTATGCTTTTGCGGATTTCGTGTCCGGCAGGGTGTCGTGTTGCCCAGTTCGCGCAAGCTCTCCCGCTATCGAGCGGGCTTAAGACGGATCAATACGGCGCGGGCAAAGGCTGATGTGAGCGAACAACAGGCGCAACGCGCATACGACAATCTATTGGCCACGCTGAACGGCACCCAAAGTTTGATGGCTCTATGTGAATCCTAGTGGGTAATGCGATAATGTAGCCATGAACAGTGAAACATTATTCAGTATGGCTTTAGGTCTGCAACCACCCTGGCAGGTCAAAGAAGTGACCTTTTCTACTGACGATTC
>JAQTMV010000187.1 GCA_028714175.1 Methylococcales bacterium | reverse complement strand
GTAACCTGGGTTCTGATTTACAGGATCGGCAAAATTTCCTCTTTATCAGCGTTGTGCGCCTCGATTTTATCTCCGGTTTATACCTGGTTTATCGTCGGCGATGCCTCTCTGGTTGCAGCTTCCGTGCTCATGATGGTATTGTTGCTATGGCGGCATAAAAGCAATATTCAACGTCTGCTTGCCGGAGAGGAATAGTTGTAAGGCGCAAGGTTAAAGGTACAAGGTAAAAGGTACAAGGTGAAAGGGAGTTTTTTGTGCCTTGAACCTTTTACCTTGAACCTCTAAGACAATTCACTTAGCGGCCAGCGTGGACGGGCAAAAATTTCCAGCCCTTGCTGTTGTCCGGCCAGCAAGCGTTGGCAACCGGCATAGGCAATCATGGCGCCGTTGTCTGTGCAGAATTGGAGTCTGGGGAAATAGATTTGTGCATGTTCTTTCGCGGCCATTTCAGTTAAGGATGCGCGAATTTTTTGGTTGGCGCTGACACCGCCTGCAACCACCAGTCTTTTCAAGCCGGTTTGTTGTAAAGCCCGTTTGCATTTAATGCTGAGCGTGTCCGCAACCGCATTTTGAAAGGCGGCGGCAATATCCGCTTTGTCTTGCCCGGTTTTTTCAGAGGCGTTGATGGTATTGAGTGTGAAGGTTTTTAAGCCGCTAAAACTAAAGTCTAAGCCGGGGCGGTCGGTCATCGGGCGCGGAAATTTAAACCGGGGGCGGCCGCGTTCGGCGAGCGCAGATAGTCTGGGGCCGCCGGGATAGCCCAGTCCCAGCATTTTTGCGGCTTTATCAAAAGCTTCCCCCGCTGCGTCATCGAGTGATTCGCCTAATAGCCGGTAGCGGCCGATTCCTTCGACCTGCACCAGCAATGTATGGCCGCCGGAAATTAACAAGGCAACAAAAGGAAATTCCGGTGGGTTTGCTTCCAGCATAGGTGCAAGCAGATGTCCTTCCATGTGATGCACTGCAACGGCAGGAATCTGCCATGACCAGGCCAGGCTTCTGGCTATTGCTGCGCCGACTAATAATGCCCCCATCAGCCCCGGGCCTGCCGTATAGGCAATGCCGTTAATGTCGCTGTTTTTTAGCTGGCTTTGTTGAAGGGATTGTTTGATAAGAGGTACTAATTTACGGATATGGTCGCGTGAGGCCAGTTCAGGAACAACACCGCCGTATTCATTGTGCATCTCTATCTGGCTGTATAAAAGATGATTTATCAAGCCTTGCCCGGAATGATAAATGGCGACGCCGGTTTCATCGCAGGAGGTTTCTATGCCTAAAACGTATATTGAGTTTTTGAAAATCATAAAAGTAAAGGTATAACGACGCCGGTTTCATCGCAGGAGGTTTCTATGCCTAAAACGTATATTGAGTTTTTGAAAATCATAAAAGTAAAGGTATAATTAAGGGTTCTGTTTATTTAGTGGGTCGAACAACCCTTACCTTTAAAATATTAACATAGTTGGATCATAATAATGCCGTCAGTAAAAATTAAAGAAAACGAGCCTTTCGATATTGCAATTCGTCGTTTTAAACGCGCCTGTGAAAAAGCGGGTGTATTGGCTGAAGTACGCCGTCGTGAGTTTTATGAAAAACCAACGGCAGAGCGTAAGCGTAAGGGTGCAGCGGCTGTTAAACGGCACTTGAAAAAATTGGCTCGCGAGCGTTATGCATTGAAAAATCTGCGTCGCGGACGCCCTGTGCTGTAACCACTAAGGTTAATGTGATGGATTTATTGACAGATCGCATCAGGGACGATATGAAAGCCTCCATGAAGGGGGGTAATAAAGCCAGGCTGGGAGTGATTCGTTTAATCCTGGCGGCATTGAAGCAGGTTGAGGTTGATGAGCGTATCGTGCTGGATAATGAGCGAGTTATCCAGATTCTTGACAAAATGCTCAAGCAGCGCCGTGAATCTATCCGGCAGTTTACCGAAGGGGGCCGGAATGATTTGGCAGCTATTGAAGAAGCGGAAATTCTGGTTATTCAGGATTTTATGCCGCAAGCTCTCAGCGTTGAAGAAATTGATGCCATGGTCAGCGAGGCAGTGGCTGAGTCGGGTGCAAAATCCGTTAAAGACATGGGCAAGGTTATGGGTTTGCTGAAAGCAAAAATGCAAGGTCGTGCCGATATGTCGGTTGTAAGTGCCAAAATCAAGGCGGCTTTGGCTGAATAATCTGTTTTTGTCCGGGTAACTTATGTCCGGTAGAATTCCTCGCGAGTTTATTGATGAGCTTTTGGTGCGGGTTGATATTGTAGACTTAATCGATTCGCACGTTCCGCTAAAAAAAACGGGTACAAATTATGTTGCCCGCTGCCCCTTTCATACCGAAAAAACGCCCAGCTTTTCTGTAAACCGCAACAAGCAATTTTTTCATTGCTTCGGCTGCGGAGTCAGCGGTAATGCCATCAGTTTTCTGATGGATTTTAGTCATCTTGATTTTGTTGAAGCAGTTGAAGATCTGGCGGTTTTTGCTGGTATCGATGTGCCCAGGGAGTCTGCTGGCTATCAGGCGGGACCGAAGAAAGATGATTTAAATAGTCTTTATGTGGTGATGGAGCAGGTGGCGGCTTTTTATGTAGAGCAGTTACGAGCCAGCCCTAAAGCAGTTGATTACCTGAGAGCCAGGGGGGTTCAGGGTGAGATTGCTCATGACTTTATGCTGGGCTATGCGCCCGATAAATGGAGCGCTTTAGCCGAGCGGTTTAGTCAGAAACTATTGATAGAGGCCGGGTTGCTGGTCAGTAAGGAAGATGGGCAGGCCTATGACCGTTTTCGCGGCAGGATTATGTTCCCCATTCGCGACAAGCGAGCCCGAATCATAGGTTTTGGTGGGCGGGTACTCGATGATTCGTTGCCAAAATACTTGAATTCTCCGGAAACGGCACTATTTCACAAAAGCAGGGAAGTTTATGGCTTGTACGAGTTGCTGCAAAAAAATGCCAAGCCGGCGAGAATCCTGATTGTTGAGGGCTACATGGATGTTATCGCCCTGGCTCAGTTTGGAATTGATTATGCCGTTGCCGCGTTAGGAACGGCGGCATCACAAGCCCATCTTGATTTGCTGTTCCGGTTTTCATCGGAGTTGGTGTTTTGTTTTGATGGTGATAAAGCGGGTAGAGATGCGGCATGGAGAGCGATAGCATCGGTTTTCCCGTCCTTAAAAGGAGGTCGGCAAATTCGAATCATGTTGTTGCCGCAGAATCATGATCCAGACTCACTGGTGCGCGAAGAAGGACTTGATAAGTTTACCGAGCGCATACAAACAGCTCGGGTTTTATCAGATTATTTTTTTGAACATTTTTCTAAAGACCTGAAATTGTCCGAAAAGGAGAGCTGTTCCAATTTGATAGAAGAAGCTAAGTCGTATTTGACGCAATTGCCAAAGGGAGTATTTAGGGAGATGATGTTTGAAGAGCTGTCTGGCTTGACTAAGCGATACATTTTGGATAATGAAGCTATACTGGCTCATAAAAAACAGGAAAAGAAGCATCGACTGCAAAGTGGCCGATTATCACTACCAAGTTTTGTAATTGCCTTGTTGCTTCAGAACCCCAAATTTATTGAGATAGTTGAGCAAAAAGAGATTGATTGGAATCAATTAGAGTTTGAAGGTGTCGAAAAATTTAAAAGCATCCTGCAAATGATTGCTGTTAATAAACCGACAAATTATGGTGCGCTGTTAGAGGATTTTCGAAACCATACAGATGAAGTGATTGTTAAAAAATTGGCTTCATTTGATTTATTGATTCCAGATAACGGGATAGAAGCAGAGTTTTGTGATGCGCTAAATGGCTTGCTTAAACAAGGCAGGGAGGCTGCTATAACCAAATTGCAGGCCAAGGCAGACAGCAAGGGCTTGGATAGGGAAGAGAAAGAATTGCTCCTTAAAATGTTGGCAGATAGATAATTGGATATAATAAGTTAAAATTTTGTAGTATACTTCTCGGTTAGGCATAGTTATGCTTAATAGCGCATTCAGTGAGTAAACGATGAATCAAGAACACCAGCAGTCCCAACTTAAACAATTGATAGCTAAAGGCAAAATGCAGGGTTACCTGACTTATGCCGAGGTTAATGATCATTTGCCTAGTGATATTGTTGATCCTGAACAAATTGAAGATATCATTGGCATGATCAATGAAATGGGGATTCAGGTCTATGAAGTCGCACCTGATGAAGATTCATTGATTACGGATTCTGCTGCAGTCACCACCGATGACGAAGATGCTGAAGAAGTTGCGGCTCTGGCCTCTGTTGATAGCGAGTTTGGTAGAACTACCGATCCGGTACGCATGTATATGCGAGAAATGGGCTCAGTGGAACTATTGACTCGCGCCGATGAGCTGAAAATTGCCAAGCGTATTGAAGAGGGGCAGCAGCAGCTTGTTAAGGCCATTGCCCGATCTTGTGTTGTTGTCGAAGACTTTTTGCAGTCATTTGATGCTATTTCTGATGAAGAGAGCGACATTCGGCTGACTGATTTAATTTCCGGGTTTGCAGATTTAAGCAATTCTGAAGATTTTACCGGTACACTGCCTGCCCATGATCTGGTTGAAGAGGCCAGCGCTGAAGACGAATTAAAAGGGCTCAATTACGAAGAGGTTCAGGAAAAAGTTGAGGCGCTTAGAAAACAGTTAAAAA
Organism: Methylococcales bacterium; assembly: GCA_028714175.1. GTDB lineage: Bacteria > Pseudomonadota > Gammaproteobacteria > Methylococcales > Methylomonadaceae > JAGXGJ01. The sequence continues at coordinate 4,616 of JAQTMV010000187.1, read as the reverse complement.
TAGCATCAGCAGCCATAAAAAAACAGGGTTATACCAGTGATAAAACTGAAAAAGCCTTTGAAGTATTGGCTGATTTATTCATGGAATTTAAATGGACGCCGCAATATTTAAAAAAATTAACGGCTATTATCCCTAATGGTATCGCTATTGTCCGTGAACAGGAAAAACTGATTCTGGATATTTTTGTAAAGGAAGCAAAAATGTCGCGCAAGGATTTTATAGCCTCATTTACCGAGCATGAGTCCAGTTCGGAGTGGATGAATCAGCACTTGAATGGAGGGCATAGCTACTCGGAAGCTTTGAAAGGGCGCGAAAAAGAACTAAGAAAGGCGCAAAGGATATTATCTGAAATCGAGGCAGAGTATGGCTTGACCATTAGTGGGTTAAAAGATATAAATCGACGCATGTCAATCGGCGAAGCCAAAGCAAGGCGTGCCAAAAAGGAAATGATCGAGGCAAATTTAAGGTTGGTTATTTCGATTGCTAAAAAATATACTAATCGCGGCCTGCAGTTTCTGGACTTGATTCAGGAAGGCAATATTGGTTTAATGAAGGCGGTGGATAAGTTTGAATATCGTCGCGGCTATAAATTTTCTACCTATGCGACATGGTGGATCAGGCAAGCCATCACGCGGTCAATAGCGGACCAGGCCAGAACCATTCGTATTCCGGTACACATGATCGAAACGATCAATAAGTTAAACCGGATTTCCCGGCAGATTTTGCAGGAAATGGGACGGGAAGCAACACCTGAAGAATTGGCTGAACGCATGGAAATGCCGGAAGACAAGGTGCGTAAAGTGTTAAAAATTGCAAAAGAGCCTATTTCAATGGAAACGCCTATCGGTGATGATGAAGATTCTCATCTGGGAGATTTCATAGAAGACGCCAAGGTGCTTTCTCCGGTTGAAGCGGCTACCATCGCAGGTTTGCGCGAATCGACGCAAAATGTTCTGGCGGGATTAACGGCAAGAGAAGCGAAAGTTCTGCGTATGCGTTTTGGTATCAATATGAATACAGATCATACTTTGGAAGAAGTGGGCAAGCAGTTTGATGTGACGCGTGAGCGCATCCGTCAAATTGAAGCAAAAGCTTTAAGAAAGTTAAGGCATCCATCCAGATCAGAGCAATTAAGGTGCTTTCTTGATGGCGAGTAGATTAGGCGATTTCCTGCGAAAAATATACCCCCTTGCTGGTCTTTTTGTCCATTTTCTGCGTTGTAAAAAGGATTACACAGCTCACTATGCGCACCTTTTTACGCCTTGAAAATGAACAAAAATCCTGCGCCATTCGGGTATATTCATTCTTGAATATCGCCTAGGGAACAAAGGGCCCTTAGCTCAGTTGGTTAGAGCGTCCGACTCATAATCGGCAGGTCGTAGGTTCAAGTCCTACAGGGCCCACCATTTCTAAAAAAGGCTGCTTATGCAGCCTTTTGTATATTTTGGTTTTATCATTAAGTTAAGGTGGCAGTATGAGCAATAATTTTAGTTTTACTTCAGAGTCTGTTTCAGAAGGACATCCTGATAAAGTTGCGGATCAAATTTCCGATGCAGTCCTTGACGCCATATTGGCACAAGATCCCCGGTCGAGAGTCGCTTGTGAAACACTGGTCAAGACCGGCATGGTTGTTCTGGCGGGTGAAATTACTACCAATGCATGGGTTGACCTTGAAGCGCTGGTTCGCAAAGTGGTTTGCGAAATCGGTTACGATCATGGCGACATAGGCTTTGACGGCCAAAGCTGTGCGGTATTAAATGCCATTGGCAAGCAATCTGCTGATATTGCAATGGGCGTTGATGAAGCGGCTGATCATGAGCAAGGCGCAGGTGACCAAGGCTTGATGTTTGGTTATGCCAGCAATGAAACCGATGTATTGATGCCAGCTCCGATTACCTACGCTCATCTTTTGGTTAAACGCCAGGCGGATGTACGAAAAAATAATACACTGCCCTGGCTGCGTCCTGATGCAAAAAGCCAAATTACTTTCCGGTATGAAAATTATAAACCGGTTGCTATTGATGCGGTTGTCTTATCTTCTCAACATTCACCTGAAATTAATGCCAAGGTCTTGCATGAAGCGGTAATGGATGAAATTATTTTGCCCGTGTTGCCCAAAGAATGGCTGCATAAAGACACCAAATATTTTATTAATCCTACAGGCCAGTTCATCATTGGTGGCCCTGTTGGCGACTGCGGCTTGACCGGACGTAAAATTATCGTTGATACCTATGGCGGGGTGGCTAGACATGGCGGCGGCGCGGTTTCCGGCAAGGATCCGTCAAAAGTTGACCGTTCCGCAGCGTATATGGCCCGCTATGTGGCAAAAAACATCGTTGCCGCCGGTTTGGCTGACCGCTGTGAAATTCAGGTATCTTATGCAATTGGTGTTGCTGAACCCACTTCCATCAGCGTTGAAACCTTCGGCACAAGTAAACTCAGCGAAAAGAAGTTGGTGAAAATTATCAGAGAACACTTTGATCTCAGGCCAAAGGGCTTGATTGCAATGCTGGATTTATTAAAACCAATTTATCAAGCTACAGCGTCTTATGGACATTTTGGGCGTAGCGAAGCGTCTTTCAGCTGGGAAAAAACTGACAAGGTTGACGCCTTAAAAGATGCCGCTGGTCTTTAATATATTAATCGCACTTCATGGTCGGCACCTTCCTTCCCTCACTCTCCTGCTGGAGAGTGTTAGGGAGAGGGAGATTTAAATAACCGACAATGATATGCAAACTTTATAAAAAATACAGGACAGATAATGAGCCATCAAGATTATAAAATTGCCGATATCGCTTTGGCAGCATGGGGACGTAAAGAAATCAATATTGCTGAAACAGAAATGCCAGGATTGATGGCATTGCGTAAGGAATATGGCGAGGAACAGCCGTTAAAAGGCGCGCGTATTGCCGGTTGTCTGCACATGACAATTCAAACAGCAGTATTGATTGAAACCCTGACCGCATTGGGTGCCCAGGTACGCTGGTCGTCATGCAATATTTTCTCCACCCAGGATCATGCCGCAGCAGCGATGGCGGCGGCAGGTATTCCAGTATTCGCCTGGAAAGGCGAAACCGAGACAGAAGCTGAATGGTGTATCGCCCAGACTATTGAGGGTACTGATGGCTGGCGGCCTAATATGATCCTGGATGATGGCGGCGATTTAACGAACATGATGCACGACAAGTACCCTGAATTAATGGCAGGCGTTAAAGGTTTGTCAGAAGAAACTACGACAGGTGTATTGCGCTTATACGAACGGGTAGCCAAAGGCACGCTAAAAGTACCTGCTTTTAATGTCAACGATTCTGTCACCAAATCAAAATTTGATAACCTGTACGGTTGCCGCGAGTCTCTGGTTGACGGCATCAAGCGCGCTACCGATGTCATGATAGCCGGAAAGATCGCTGTCGTTTGCGGTTACGGCGATGTCGGTAAAGGCTGCGCCCAATCATTGCGCGGACTGGGTGCTACGGTATGGATTACTGAAATTGACCCCATTTGCGCGTTGCAAGCCGCTATGGAGGGTTATCGTGTAGTCACAATGGATGATGCCGCACCTATCGCCAATATCTTTGTCACAGCCACAGGCAATTTTAATATCATCACTCATGAACACATGAAAGCGATGAAAGATCAGGCGATAGTCTGCAATATTGGGCATTTTGATGCTGAAATTGAGATTGCTTCGTTACGCAAATATCAGTGGGAAAACATTAAACCGCAAGTCGATCACGTTATTTTTCCTGATGGCAAGCGTTTGATTATTTTGGCGGAAGGCCGTTTGGTTAATCTGGGTTGTGCTACAGGGCACCCCAGTTTTGTTATGTCAAATTCTTTTTGCAACCAGGTTTTGGCGCAAATAGAACTATGGAAAAATGCCGCCCAGTATGAAAAGAAAGTCTATATCCTGCCCAAGAAACTGGATGAAAAGGTGGCAAGATCGCACCTGAAACAATTGGGTGTGAATTTGACGGTTCTAACTGACGCACAAGCCAAGTACATTAATGTTCCGGTTGAAGGGCCTTATAAAGCGGATCATTATCGTTATTGATTAACGCTTACAAAAACTCAAATGCATTCGCAAAAAAAACATCCGCAACTGTTCAGCTTCGAGTTTTATCCTCCGAAAACAGAGGAAGGCGCAGCCAGCTTGCAAATTGTTCATAGCAAGCTGGCAGAACTCAATCCCGATTTTTTTTCCGTCACCTTTGGCGCGGGTGGTTCAACCCGCGACCTTACCTTCGACACGGTTATCGGTATTCAGGCCAAAGGTATTGCCGCCGCACCGCACCTATCCTGTGTTGCCTCGACCAAAGACAATATTCGCGCCATTCTGAAAGACTATCAGGACCATGGCATTGCCAAAATTGTTGCGTTAAGAGGCGATTTACCTTCCGGCATGATGTCAGCGGGCGAATTTCGTTATGCCAATGAGCTGGTCGAATTTATTCGTCAGGAAACCGGCGATTACTTTCAGATTCATGTTGCCGCCTATCCTGAAGTGCATCCGCAGTCGGCAAGCGGCAATGAAGATTTTAAAAATTTCAAGCGTAAGGTAGAAGCCGGCGCTGATGCGGCGATTACCCAGTATTTTTATAATGCCGAAGCATATT
>JAQTMV010000186.1 GCA_028714175.1 Methylococcales bacterium | reverse complement strand
CTTGTGAATCCTGTTCTGGCCGCGTTGAAATCGGCAAAAACCATCAAAAAGTTCCAATCTGGCAAAGAGGGATAGGTATGTTTTTAATCTACCTGCCTCTGCTTACTATTCCCTTTGTCTTCATCAGCGCTTATCTTACCTACTATCATTTACGTATGGTCGGTGGTAAAAACATTAAGACCTTATCCGATTTTATACCTGATCGTGCCAGCCATCGCTATAACCTCAAAAACCAAATTGCGATGAAAGGCTCTTTCCGGGCAAGCATGGCGCAATCAAAACTGTTCTGGATACTGAACTGCACCTGGTATTGCCCCGTCAGTGTGGCTCTTTTTGAATGGCACGCTTACATGGTCAAAATCGTTGAAAACTGGTGGTGTCCGTTCACCCATGAGAAAAAGGAAGGCTATAGTAACGCCCTGATTGATAAATCGTTCTGGCATTTATATCCTGAAGAACTTGGCAAGCTTGAGCCAGAAGACCGCGATAATCCAATTTGGAACGCCTCTACAGATACAGATAAATAACTTTCAGATACAAGGCGCAAGGCGAAAAAACCGCACTCTTGTATCTGTAGCCTTGTGTCTTTGGCCTTACCTTATGCGAATCGGTTCTTATCAACTTGAAAACAATCTGATTCTGGCGCCTATGGCCGGTATCAGCGGCCGCCCTTTCCAAGAATTGTGCAAGCAATTCGGCGCAGGTTCGGCTTTATTGAGAGATGAAACGCTGTCAAGAAAATTCTTGAATATGTTCTTGACACCACCGGCGCGGATACTATTATGTTCAGTCTGGCTGCTCATGGAAATCCATGGTTATTTAAGCAAATCCATCATTTCCTTGACCGCAGCAAACTCGTTGAGTAACCAAAGGTTCCAGCCATACGCAGCACGATTATGAGTCATCTGGAACAACTATATTGCTTCTATGGCAATGTCAGCGGTGCTAGAATAGCAAGAAAACATATCGGCTGGTATTTCAACCATTTTAGGTTCATAAGTCAGCATACCAAAAATAACATTAACCAGACTTCGGCTCCATCTCAACAAATAATGCTGGTTAAAGCTGCATTGGATATTTTAATCCGGGAGTGCGGGAAAAATAATGGAAACATCTAAAAAAAACGCCGTAATCGTCAGCATAGACCGCAGAGATCCGGATTCGGTCGATCGCAGAGATATTAATCTGGAACGCAGAAATTCCTCGTCCATGCCGTTATCGGCTTACATCAGACAGGCCATCGACCTTTATTTTGTGCAATTAAAAGGTCACGATGCGGGGGGGCTTCACGCCCTGGTTATCAGCGAAGTTGAAAAACCCTTACTGGAAGCAGCGCTGGAACATTCAGGTTATAACCAAACCAAAGCAGCCAAGGCTCTGGGCTTAAGCCGCAGCACCTTACGCAAAAAGCTGGATCATTACAAGCTATCTTGAGTTTGTCCCGATACGAGTAAATTTAGATCAGCGACGATCTCATCACCTTAAACAACCCTTTATTTATCAAAATCTGCATGAACAAAAAAATTAGCTGCGCCCTCATCAGCGTTTCCGATAAATCCGGTATCGTCGATTTTTGCCGAAGCTTAAGTCATCTGGGTATTGAAATTCTGTCTACCGGCGGCACCGCTAAAACGCTTGCAGAACATCATATTCCCGTTACTGAAGTTTCTGATTACACGGGCTTTCCGGAAATGATGGATGGCCGGGTGAAAACCTTGCACCCCAAAGTTCACGGCGGCATATTAGGCCGCCGGGGCATAGACGATGCCGTGATGGCCGCAAACGGCATCAGCCCGATTGATCTGGTGGTAGTCAATCTATACCCGTTTGAACAGGCAATAGCCAAGTCTGATTGCGACCTGGAAACGGCGATCGAAAATATAGATATAGGAGGCCCCACGATGATCCGTGCCGCCGCTAAAAATCATGCGGATGTCGCCGTCATTGTTAATCCTGCTGATTATGCTGCGACTATTGCCGAGCTCAACAGCAACGATAACTGTCTTTCTCAGCAAACGCGCTTTAATCTGGCTCTAAAAAGCTTTGAACACACGGCGCGTTACGACACCGCGATTGCAGCTTTCCTTGGCAATAGGCACGGCATCCGCTTTCCCGAAACGCTGAATTTGCAGTTTTATCGTAGCCAAACCCTGCGTTATGGTGAGAACCCGCATCAAAACGCCGCTTTTTACCGGGAAAAAGCGCCGGCATCAGGTACGATTGCTGTAGCGAGGCAGCTTCAAGGCAAGGAATTATCCTACAACAACATAGCCGATGCCGATGCAGCTCTCGAATGCGTTAAATCATTCAATGACAAGCCTGCCTGTGTTATTGTCAAACACGCCAATCCCTGTGGCGTAGCGCAGGCAGACAACATGCTAGCAGCCTATAACAAGGCCTATGCAACAGACCCTACTTCAGCCTTTGGCGGCATTATCGCTTTTAACCGGGAACTGGATGAGCAAACAGCGACTGAAATAATCAACCGGCAATTTGTCGAAGTCATCATCGCTCCGGTAATCAGTTCTGCTGCGCGAGACGTTCTGGCAAAAAAACAGAATATCCGGGCAATGGAATGCGGCGCATGGGCATGCGTTACCTGGCCTGCCCTTGATTTCAAGCGAATCGCAGGCGGTCTGCTGGTTCAGGACCAGGATTTGGGGGAAATCAGCGCCGCTGATCTCAAAATAGTCAGTAGACGCGCCCCGACAGAACAGGAATTGGCAGATTTATTATTTGCCTGGAAGGTTGCCAAGTTCGTCAAATCCAATGCCATCGTTTATTGCAAAAACGGCCAGACTATCGGCATAGGCGCAGGGCAAATGAGCCGCGTCTATTCCGCCAAAATCGCCGGTATCAAAGCCGCTGATGAAGGTTTGATTGTGCCCGGCTCAGCGTTGGCTTCAGACGCCTTCTTTCCGTTCAGGGACGGCATAGATTCGGCCGCGGAGGCAGGCATCACCGCCATCATTCAACCCGGCGGCTCCATGCGTGACAACGAAGTGATTGCCGCAGCGGATGAACACAATATAGCGATGGTGTTCACCGGCATGCGCCATTTCAGGCATTGATTTTAGGCGAAGGGCAAAAGGCGAAAAAACACATCCCTTAGCCCTTCGCCTTTAGTCCTTCGCCCTTAGCCTTCACCTTTATTTACGAAAATATTCTTATGAAAATCCTCATCGTCGGTAGCGGCGGTCGTGAACACGCTCTCGCGTGGAAAGCCAAACAATCACCCAAAGTCGAAAAAGTTTTTGTCGCTCCCGGCAACCCAGGCACAGCGCTTGAAGCATCTGTTGAAAACATTGCTATCGCTGCTGACGATATTCCTGCGCTACTGGCATTTGCCCAAAAAGAAGCTATCGATTTGACTATCATCGGCCCGGAAGTCCCGCTGGTTATGGGCATAGTCGACAGCTTTCAGCAAGCTGGACTGAAGTGCTTCGGCCCCACAGCCAAAGCCGCACAACTCGAAGGCTCCAAGTCTTATTGCAAGGACTTCATGATTCGCCACAACATCCCTACGGCAAAATATCAATCCTTTACCGATAAACAGGCGGCCCTTGCTTATATCCGGCAACAGGGTGCGCCTATTGTCGTCAAAGCCGATGGTTTGGCGGCTGGTAAAGGCGTTATCATCGCTCAAACTGAACAGGAAGCCATCGCCGCCGTTGACGACATGTTATCCGGTAATGTGTTTGGCGAAGCCGGCAATCGGGTCGTTATTGAAGAATTTCTGCAAGGCGAAGAAGCCAGCTTCATTGTGATTGCGGACGGCCAGCACGCCTTGCCTATGGCCACGTCTCAGGATCATAAAGCTCGCGATAATGGTGATAAAGGCCCCAACACCGGCGGCATGGGGGCTTATTCACCAGCACCCGTCGTGACCCCCGAAATTCATCAGCGGGTCATGCAGGAAGTCATAGAACCCACCTTAAAAGGCATGGCTGAGGACGGACTGCCTTATACCGGCTTTCTCTACGCCGGTTTAATGATTGCCGCCGATGGTTCCATTAAAGTGCTTGAATACAATTGCCGCTTTGGCGACCCTGAAACCCAGCCGATAATGATGCGTTTAACAAGTGATCTGATTGAACTCTGTGAGTCAGCCCTGGCAGGAGAGCTCGATAAAACCAGCAGTGAATGGGACGAACGCGCCGCATTGGGCGTTGTTTTGGCAGCGGGCGGCTATCCCGATGCGTATCAAAAAGGCGCCGTTATTTCCGGCTTACCGGCACAAGAGTTTGAAGACAGCAAAGTGTTTCATGCCGGCACGCAACAAGCCGGCAACGATATTGTCACGTCCGGCGGACGCGTATTATGCGCCTGTGCGCTTGGGCATGATATTCAGGAGGCGCAATTAAAAGCCTACAAACTTGTCAACAGTATACACTGGGATGATATCTATTACCGTACGGATATTGGCTTTAAAGCCATTAAAAAGTTTAAAAGCTAAAAAAGCCTGGGCAACCACAAGGGATTGCCCCTACAATCTATCAAGGGATTGTCCTTACAGCCTTTCAATGTTCAAGTCACCAGAATCTTGCGAAACGTCAGGTTGATCCGTGGCGTTTTCAATTTCTTCGTTTTGGGCAACGAATGCACCCAGTGGTGTTGTAAAGTCCCAGCCATCACTAACAAATCGCCGTGACCGAGACTAATGTCCAGGATTTCCTTGCACTTTTTATGATGCAGCTTGAACAAGCGCTCATCACCCAGACTCAACGATGCAATCACAGGATTTGGCCCTAGCTCTTTCTCATCATCCGCGTGCCAGCCCATTGAATCATTACCGTCACGGTACAAATTGGCCAATACGCTATTAAAGTCGCATTGGCATTGTTGCTCCACTTTTTTTCTGACTGATTGCAACTCTGAAGTCCACGGCCTGGGTAGATGATTAACGCCTGAATAGCGATAACTTGCACCAGCGTCGCCGTACCAACACATCAACCGGGGAACCTTAACCCGTTGTTTGCCAAAGATAACGATAGTTTCTTCCTGCCAGGCCAGGCCTGTTTTAAGCGCTGCGAATAACTGATCAGACTCAGGCAACTGGTAAAAATGGTTAATCAGGTAAAGCTCACCATCAAAGGGAGCATGGTTTTTGCCACTCATAGCGGATCTATTCCGGTTGGTAGTAGCTTTGAAGCCTTGCGGCACAAAGTGCGATGGCACCATGATTGAAAGCGGTCCAAATAAAGATAAATAACGGGCGTCGTGTAAAGCGTGAGTATTTGGCTAAATAGCAATCCGCCGACGATCGCAATGCCTAAAGGACGGCGCAATTCTGACCCGTAACCGGTTCCCAGTGCAAGGGGTAACGCCGCCAGCAAGGCGGCGAAAGTAGTCATCATAATCGGCCGGAAACGCATCAAACAAGCAGTAAAAATGGCTTCATCCGGACTTGTTTCAAGTGTGCGCTCTGCATTTAAAGCAAAATCTATCATCATGATCGCGTTCTTTTTTACGATACCGATCAGCAAAATCACGCCAATCATCGCGATGATACTGAATTCAGTCCGGAAAACGAGCAGCGCCAGGATCGCTCCAACGCCTGCAGATGGCAGCGTGGAAAGAATCGTAAGCGGATGGACATAACTTTCGTATAAAACACCCAGGACGATATAAATCGAGACTATCGCTGCCAGAATCAACCAGGGTTGATTGTTCAGGGATTCTTTAAAGGCCTTGGCCGTACCCTGAAAGCTGCCGCGGATCGAAGCGGGGACACCCAAATCATTCATTGTCTCAGCTATTACCCGGGTTGCGTCTGAAAGCGAAATGCCGGGTTTAAGATTGAAAGAGATAGTCCCGGCCGGAAACTGGCTCTGGTGGTTGACAGATAAAGGGGTGTTGGTCAATTCGTAGCTCGCAACAGCGGAAAGCGGCACTTGCCCGCCGGACGGGAACTGGATGCCGGGCGGGACGCTGATATAGATGTTTTTCAAGGTTTCCGGGCTTTGCGAAAATTCGGGCGCAACTTCCATGATCACATGGTATTGATTAAGAGGGTTGTAGATCACGGAAACCTGCCTTTGTCCAAAGGCATTGTTCAGCGTGGCATCGATAAGCGCCTGACTGACTCCCAGCCGCGCCGCGGAGCTGCGATCCACTTGCAGGGCGATTTGTTGCCCTTTATCCTGCTGGTTGGTATTGACATCCACCAGCTCAGGGCGTTGAGATAATGCTTTGACAATCCGGGGTATCCAGGTACGAAGCTCCGGGAGATGATCGGCCTGCAGCGCGTATTCAAACAAGGCCGAGGATCCGCGCGCTCCAATTCGGAGATCCTGAGGCGGCTGCAATATCAGGCTGGCCCCCGGTTCATTCTCCAGTTTACCGCGCAGTCGCGCCATAAGCTGATTGACAGTCAGTTTGCGTTCTTCCAGCGGCTTAAGCGTCGCGAACATCAACCCGCTGTTCATGCCTCGGGACCCGCCGGTGAACCCGATGACGGTTTCGATCTCGGAATCCTGGTGCATGATATTTACAAAGTCAGCCAGTTTTTGCTTCATCGCCTGTGATGAAATACTCTGATCCGCTTGTATGACTCCTGACAGTCTGCCGGTATCCTGAACCGGGAAGAAGCCTTTAGGTACGATCATATAGAGATAGATGTTTAATCCTATCGTACACAACAGCAGTAACATTACCAGCGGTCCGTGACGTAACGCCCAGAGCAGAGAGCGTTTATAGCCTGCGACCCAGCGCTTGTTAAATTGTTCAATCAAATAATAATAGCGGCCATGCGGACGGGTTTCTGCCGGCCTTAGCCATAGCGCGCAAAGCATCGGTGTCGTGGTAAGCGAGACCAGCAGCGAAACCATCACAGCAGCCGAGAGAGTGACGGCAAATTCCTGGAAAAGCCGCCCGACGATACCGCCCATCAATAAAATGGGAATGAACACGGCAATAAGGGACAGGCTCATCGTCAGTACCGTAAAACCAACCTCCCCGGCGCCTTTCAAAGCCGCCTCTTGTGGTGGAATGCCCTGTTCTATATAACGCGAAGTGTTTTCCAGAACGACGATGGCATCATCGACGACAAAGCCTGTGGCAATCGTGAGCGCCATCAGGGAAAGGTTATCCAGGCTGTAGTGGCATAAATACATCACGCCGAATGTGCCTATCAGGGATACCGGTACCGTGACGATAGGTATCATCGAGGAACGCAGATTGCGCAAAAACAGGAATACCACCAGAATTACCAAACCAACAGCAATCAAAAGGCTGCGTTCAACTTCATGAAGAGATGCACGTATGGTTATGGATCGATCCAGGACTACCGTGAGATCAATTGCTTTCGGGATAGATGCCTTAAGTTGAGGTAAAAGCAACTTTATTTTATCGACTGTTTCGATGATGTTGGCGCCGGACTGTTTATTCAGTATCAATAATACCGACGGTTTGCCGTCCTTAAGTCCTGCAGATCGCGTGTCTTCCACCGAATCGATTGCCTGGCCGATATCGGAGAGGTGCACAGCGGCGCCGTTTCGATAACTAACGATCAGCGGCAGATAATCGCTTGCTGTTTTAGCTTGATCATTGGCATAGATCAGCCGGTGGCGCATGTCGTCTTCCAGCGAGCCCTTGGGCCGATTGGTATTGGTCGCAGCGATTGCAGTGCGCACATCTTCGAAACCGATCCTGTATTTGGCCAGAGCGACAGGATTGAGCTCAATCCTGACCGCCGGCAGCGAACTGCCGCCGACGGTCACCTGCCCAATTCCCTGAATCTGGGAAATTTTTTGCGCAAGAATCGTCGACGCTGCGTCATAAAGCTGGCCCCGGGTCATGGTTTCCGAGGTCAGGGCAAGAATCATGATCGGCGAGTCGGCCGGATTGACCTTGCGATAGCTGGGACGGCTGGGCATGTTGCTCGGAAGAAGATTGTTTGCCGCATTGATCGCCGCCTGTACATCCCGTGCGGCGCCATCGATGTCGCGATTGAGATCAAATTGCAAGATAATGCTGGTGGAACCGCTAGAACTGGCAGAAGTTATTTCGTTGATGCCTGAGATATGCCCAAGGGCCCGCTCAAGCGGGGTCGCTACCGAGGTGGCCATCGTTTCGGGGCTGGCTCCGGGCAGCGAAGCTTGTACAGAGATGGTCGGAAAGTCGACTTGAGGCAGAGGAGCTACCGGCAACTGGAAGAAGGCGATCAGGCCTGCCAGAGTGATTGCCAGTGTGAGCAGCGTGGTCGCGACCGGACGGTAGATGAAATAAGCCGACAGCGTCACGACGAGTCCTTGCCGGGATCAATGCCGGTCCGGACAGCATCCTGAGTAACCGCCAGACGCTGGGCCAGCTTGTCGAAAGCCAGATAGATCACCGGCGTTGTGAACAGTGTCAGCAACTGGCTCAGGATCAACCCGCCGACCATCGTTATCCCCAGGGGATGGCGCAGTTCCGAGCCCACCCCGGTGCCCAGCATAAGAGGAAGGGCGCTTAGCAACGCGGCCATCGTCGTCATCATGATCGGACGAAAGCGTAAAAGACAGGCCTGGTAAATGGCCTCCTGTGCCGGCATGCCCTGCTTGCGTTCCGCATCAAGGGCAAAATCTATCATCATGATGGCGTTTTTCTTGACGATGCCTATCAGCAGAATAATGCCGATGATCGCTATAATCCCCAAATCGTTGCCTGACAGCATCAGCGCAAGCAGCGCGCCGACACCTGCCGAAGGCAGCGTCGAAAGAATCGTAATCGGGTGTATATAGCTTTCATAGAGCACACCTAACACGATATACACGGTTACGATGGCCGCAAGAATCAGCCACAGCGTGTTCGTGAGTGAGGCGCTAAAAGCCAGCGTGGTGCCCTGATAATTGGCCTGCACGCCGGCGGGCAGACCGATTTGCCGTTTGGTGATTTCGATGGCGTCGATTGCTTCACCGAGAAAAGCGCCGGGAGCCAGGTTAAAGGAAATGGTTGCGGCGGGGAACTGTCCCAAATGATTGGTAACGAGAGGGGCGGCCTGTTCGGATATGCCGGCAATCATCGATAGTGGCACCTGTATCCCATTCGAGGAGGCAACGCGTATATTCTTCAGATCATCCAGACCTTGCCGGTATTCCGGTTTTACTTCGAGCACCACGCGGTATTGGTTAGATTGGGTAAAAATCGTGGAAACCAGTCGCTGCCCGAAGGCATCGTAAAGTACGTTATCGATAGCGGCAATACTGATACCCATACGGCTTGCGGTGCTGCGATCTATAGCCACGAACGCCTGTAGACCCTGATCCTGAATGTCGCTGGTCACATTAGCGAACTGCGGTTGTCTGGAAAGCTGCTCTACGAGCAGTGCTGTCCAGCGGCTCAACTCCTCACGATCGGCTGATTCCAACGTAAATTGGTACTGGCTG
>JAQTMV010000185.1 GCA_028714175.1 Methylococcales bacterium | reverse complement strand
CTAAAGTCAGTTCTGCATCCCTTGCTAAGGAAAGGCTGCAAATTCTGGTTGCTCATGAACGCTCCTCCCGTAACCAGCCATCCTACCTTCCTCAATTACAAACAGAATTGCTCGAGGTTATCCGGAAATACGTTAACGTAGAACAGGATGCCATATCCGTTAATTTTGAACAGGATGAAGATCAGGAAACACTTGAATTAAATATCGTGCTGCCTGAATCTCATGCTAAAAGCACTTAATTTTCTTTAATCAACAACTTATAAAGGTGATCTACAATGCATAATACAATCGGCAATGCTGCGGGTAAAATTTGGGGATATCTGGATAAAAACGGATCTGCCAGTGTAACTAAAATTACCAATGAAACGGGAATAAACAAGAACGACGTCCAGCGTGCAATTGGCTGGCTGCTTAAAGAAGACAAGCTGTCAATTGAAGTGATAGGTCGTACAGAAACATTATCGTTAAAGTAAATCACAAAGGACAGGCGCAAGGCTGGCAAGGGTAAAGCCTTCAGCTTTGCGCTCTTACAGCTGAAATAATGCTCACAAGAACGGCAAGAGCAGATAAAAAACCCAAGAAGGGGGAAGAGCCAAAAAAGCACAATCCATGGGCGGTTATAACCGTGCTAATATGGTTCGGGCGGCAGAAGGAACCGTTGCAGTGCCGGATGCTAATAAAACTACAGAAGGATTTCGTGGCGACCCTACTACCCAATGGCGGTTGGCATTAAATTACTTTGGCTATCGTGGAGTAACTTAATGAGCAATAATCCGGGAAACCTTGAATGAATACTCCGGTACTGTCTGTTGAACGCCTCAGCGTAACCTTCAACCACAAGCAAAAGGTAGTTGATGACATCAGTTTTGCAATCTATCCGGGAGAAACTTTCGGGTTGGTTGGTGAGTCGGGTTCAGGCAAATCCATTACTGCGCTGTCAGCGCTGCGGTTGTTACCCAACAATGCCCGGCTCAACGCCAGTGCAATCAACTTACAAGGCGATAACCTGTTACACAAATCTGAATATGAGCTGTGTAAAGTTCGCGGCAGACGGATCGCATTGATTTTTCAGGACCCTTTCGTTTCAATGAATCCGGTGATGACGATCGGCAGGCAAATCGAAGAAGTCATAAAAATTCATTTCTTCCTATCCAGGGAAGCCATTAAACAACGTGTGCTGGAATTATTGCAGCAGGTTGAAATATCCAATCCACGGCAACGTATTAAGGACTTTCCACATCAACTTTCCGGCGGTCAGCGGCAACGGGTGATGATTGCGATGGCTTTAGCGGGAAAACCCGACTTATTAATTGCCGATGAACCCACCACGTCTTTGGATGTGACCATTCAGGCGCAAATATTGACGTTGCTAAAAACCATACAGCAACAAACGGGTATGGCGTTGTGGTTGATTAGTCATGATTTGGCGCTGGTATCTACAATGGCCGATCGAGTTGCCGTGATGCAGAAAGGGAAAATTGTTGAAAGCGGAATAACCGCCGATTTTTTCAATCATCCCAAACATCCCTATACCCGAAAATTACTCAATGCTTTGCCGTTAATGAGTAACGCAGGTAGAGTCGCGATTAATGGCACCTCCAGGCAGGAAAAATGGCCATTGCTACAGGTTAAAAATTTTTATTGTTACTATCCGATTCGCAAAGGTGTTTTTAAACGAGTAGCCGGTTATGTACGCGCAGTAGATGGTGTGAGTTTTGACATTCAACAGGGCAAAACGTTGGCCCTGGTGGGTGAATCGGGTTGCGGTAAAACCACATTAGGCAAGAGCTTGTTAAATCTGATACCCGGCAGTAGCGGACAGGTCATCATCAACGGTATAGAACTCAATAAGTTGACAGGCGAAAAATTAAGGAGGCAACGCGCAAACATTCAAATTATTTTTCAGGATCCCTTTTCGGCGATGAATCCAAGGATGCTGGTCGGCGACATTATCGCAGAAGGTATTAGAGCTTTGCACGCTAAAGTTAGTTCGAACGAATGCAAGACAAAAATCCGGCAATTGTTGTTGAGCGTCGATTTACCGGAAGATTCGGCACAACGTTATCCGCATGAATTTTCAGGTGGTCAGCGGCAACGCATTTGCATAGCCCGTGCCCTGGCGGTTAAGCCTAAACTGATTGTATGCGATGAGCCCACCAGTGCGCTGGATGTGTCTGTGCAGGCCCAGATTATTCAATTGCTTAAAGCATTGCAGAAAGAACAAGCCGTGAGCTATTTGTTCATCACCCATGATCTTGCCGTTGTCGCGGAAATTGCCGACGACGTAGCCGTTATGTATCAGGGGAAAATTATAGAGCAGGGCAGGGTAGAGCAGGTGTTGAGGCAGCCTGAACATCCCTATACCAGAAAGCTGCTTGCGGCTGTGCCGGTCTTGAAAACAGAAAAATAATCAGCCTGCGCAGTTGGCCGGCAGCGCGATTGTTAATCGGCATCGGATGTAACCGCACTGCAGCTTCATTATAACTGCAGGGCGGTTATAATATATCGCCTATTTTAAATCGGGACAATCAACATAATTGGGGTGAACGGTACTTATTGCGACCGTCCGATGTTGCTGATTGGGAGTGTTGTCGGGCCCTTCCGCTTCACCCAGCGGCGTAACACGCAGTTGCTCGGCTTTAGCGCCTTTATCAATCAACATTCGGCTGACTGAGGCAGCTCTTCTCTCGGACAGATTCTGATTGCTCTGCGAGTTGCCAACGGTATCGGTATAAGCGATTACATCTGCGGTCGCGTCCGGATGAGATTGAAGGTATCTGCCCAGGATTTCAATGTCATGATCATTGGTTTTGTAAGGAGTTGCACTGCCGGTCTTGAAATATGCGGCGGTGTGTTGAGCCGTTTCGCTTTGATGATGGTTATGTCCATGCACCGATGTTAGCCACTGGCACAACTCTTTTTCCGATTCAAGCCGATGCCGGGCAGCTTCCCGTGCGTCATCCATTGCTTTTTGCCGCTCATCAATATTCCAGTAATGATCTTTTTGCCAATGTTTTAAAACATTATTGGATTTTTCCAGGAGTTCTTCAGCCAACTCCTCGTGATGGATTGATTGACCGTAATGGCCCGCTAATGCTGCATCAATTTCCGAGCTTAATCCCGGAATATCCTTCTCTGGCGGCGTACAGGCAGCAAGAGCAGTGATTAGCACGACAAATAATGGCAGGTAAATATATTGTTTGTTCATGATCTTATCCTCTCAGTCCAGCAAAGTGGATGAATGCAACTATTATTCAATAGCTCCAATATCTATTCACCGTCATCTAACGGGCCGTATGTAGTCCAGAATCCCGGCATGTGAAGGCCAAAATAACGAGTATCCTCGCTAAAGCGATCCCAGACGTAGGGCGGCGAGATATAATCATTTGTCGGGATGGGAGAAGTGATCAATTCAGCCACTCCCACAACTGTCCTGGTGACACCCTGGAAAATGCCGCGTAATGTTCCCCACGTTATGCCGACAAAAATATTTTCATCATGACTGATATTGACGATGTTTTTCGGCACCTCAATAAAGCCGGTCGTCGTATTAAAAAATCCCTGACTCAATTTGGAGGTAAAACCGGACAGATAATCATGCTCCTCGGCATAACTCGGTCCTCCGGAAAATAATGCACTGATAAAAACACAGGCAGTAAAGAGGTCTTTTTTATTCATTGTTGATTCCTCTCGATAATATTTAAGGATATCAGATCTTTTATAACCCTGACTTGCCCTGGTCATAATTCTGACTTAGAAATCCACGCAAAGTGGATTGTTCAACCTAAAGTCCCTTTGAAAAGACAGTAACTCAACATAGCTGTATTGTCAAACTATGTTGTTTTCTCTCTTCAGGAAATAAAGGCTTATCCGGCACTTGGTTCGTAAGTCATAGTAATGTGTTCATAACATATTGAAATTTATAAATAGCATTGAAGCCTAATCGTCAAATAAAAAATAGCTGTTGTACTAGTGTCTGTGTTGTATGGATCGTTTTAGAACATCCCAGAATGAGCGTACATTGGACTCGGGTTCGTCCAAGAGCAAGGTGAGCGCAATTTCTTCAATGGCTGCGAGTATGCAGATCACAGCAGCTACTCGAAACGGCCATGCCGGACCGCCCAGAAACAGGACATATAAGGTTATGCCCATAGACGCTGCAGCGAGTTTTACTCCCCAGGTATGATAGCTGGTAAAGCGTCCGAACTTGCTAAAGCCCGCAAAAGCCGGCAATAGACAACTGGCTACAATCATGCCGACATAAATCAGTTCTCTTCGAACGACATCAGGCCACAGCCACCAACAACTGATAGCAATGGTTAAATAAGTGATGACATCCGCCCAACTGTCCAGGGTAGCACCAAATTGAGTAACCTGTCCGGTCAACCGTGCGGCTAGTCCATCCAGTAAATCGGTTAAAAAGGCGACAGCTAACAGACTCATAAAAGCAATTCCATGGTTCTGCCATGCAAGCCATAACAAGCCCGGAGCGGCAACAAACCGGAATCCTGTAAGAAGATTGGGCAAGGTCAGTCTTGGCTGTTCGGAATAATGTTTGCTGTTCATAAGGTAAACGAAGCGGCAAGTGGCGCATGATCTGAAAGCATGTGCCAAGGTGAATCAGTCAGCCGGTCGCACGATACTGGGACTAAGCCGCGATAATAAATACGATCCATCTGCAAAAAAGGCATCCAGGCAGGGAAGGTTCGCGCATAGCGTCCATGGGTCTTGCGAAAAATTTCCTGCAAACCCAGGTGGTCAAGGAAAAGCCGACCGGCCTGTCCCAGCCAATCGTTAAAATCGCCGGCGACGATCAAGGGTGCATCATGCGGCACATGACTGTCGATGCGATCACACAATTTTGCTATTTGTAAACGGCGCTCTTTGCCCATCAAACCAAAATGAATACAAACGATATGTACATTCTGGCTACTCTGCGGCATACGGAGTGAAGCGTGCAGGAGACTGCGGCTGGCCCAAGGGAAAGGAGATACATTGATGTTTTCCCAGGTTTCAAAGGGATGTTTACTCAAGATGGCATTACCATGATGACCGTCATTATAAATTGCATTTTTGCCATAAGCGAAGAATGGCCAGACGCCTTCAGCAATAAACTCAAACTGTGAAAGATCGGGCCAGTCCTCCACTTTTTTTTCATGGCGCTGATGCTCACCCTGCATCTCTTGCAGAAATAACAAATCAGCATCGGCTGCTATCAATGCTTCCCGAATCTGGTGCAATACAAAGCGCCGGTTGCCCGCATTAAAACCTTTATGGATATTGTAGGTTAATACCCGCAATCCTTTCTCTGTCATATTTGCCCTTATTGTTTGTGGTTATGGGAGCCTTAATAAATTCAATAAAGCCTTTCCGACCTGTGAAAAGGTTGGGATGAGGTTATAAAAATCGGTTGTTTATACCACTCATCATAATCTTCTCCCTGAGGGAGAGGGTATTTTTAGAGGTACTCTTATTGGTTTTTCCTGTTCAATACGGTTGCTTTCGAATATGCAATTTGTATAAAACCGGCGATACAAATTCCTCAATTAAGAAAAAAAGACCAACAATCAGGGCAATGTCAATAAAATTTAGCGCCAGCGGCTCTTTTAACAGCCATATTGGCAACAATGATTCGGGCACTGTATCAAGACCCCGCGCCCGGCTGCTTTCAGTACGCATCAACCGGCGTTTGATAAAGCTCG
Organism: Methylococcales bacterium; assembly: GCA_028714175.1. Taxonomy (GTDB): domain Bacteria; phylum Pseudomonadota; class Gammaproteobacteria; order Methylococcales; family Methylomonadaceae; genus JAGXGJ01. The sequence goes on along the minus strand of JAQTMV010000185.1, from coordinate 3,693 downwards.
CCAGTAAATCCCCGGTCATTGCCAGCGCGCCAAATAATGCACCGATCAAAGGTTCTATGCCGAGTAAAATTGCTACAACTGGAGTAAAGAAAACGGCTGAACACAAACCTCGCCAGGTTTTGGCGTTCCCAAGCAAGCGCTGGCCGTCACTCAATTTAAGTCCTTTATCTACCGGCCATGACCATCGGTTGCTCAATACTTTATTAATAATTACCGGCGTACCGTTGGCAACACCAAGCAACACTAAAGCCTGAAAAATGCAAGGCCAACATGACGACAGCAAAGGCATATCCTCACCTCTTACTCAGATATTAAAAAGATTATGAAGAATAACATTTTTTTGAAAACTCATGTTTGGCTAACATTATTTTTTTAGCTATTGGCACATGAATACAAACCGTAAGTGGTTTACATTTAAGGGGATCTCTAAAAATTCAAAAAAGCCCTTACTCCCTCAGCGAGAAGGATGGTATCAGGGGATTAAAATCAAGCGCGTATACCCCTAACTCTCTCACTGAGAGAGTAGGAATTTTGAGAAGTTCCCTTAACAGCATTATTGTCTACCAGCGACGCGACGCCACTTAAAAATAGCAATATAACCATCGCCTTTTAATTGCCACTAACAAACTGCGTATTACAATTATCTTGAATATCATATTTTTCTAATATAAACTCCATTATGCCCTATAACAACTAAGAACAAATGTTCTACAAAGGGCGAGTCTATATGAGGAGGAGTTATGTCTAATATTAAAAGTTATTCCCGTCGTCGGTTCCTGGCCCAATCTGGCTTAGGTCTAATGGCTTTTGCCGGTATGCCTGGTTTTTTGCGTGCCATGGAAGGAATGCAAGGCCTGCATGGCATGCCGAAACTGACACCTAACAAGGCATCACCTGGTTTTAAACCGGATGTCGAATTTGATCTGTTTTGCCGATCAAGCTCTGTGCCCATTTTGCCTGGTCAACAGACGCTGGTGCAGCAATACGCAGCGTTGTTAAAAAAGGGTCCGAAAGGGACGATAACGGATATAGCCGGTTCGTATCTGGGGCCGTTGATCCGGTTACAAAAAGGCCAGAAAGTGCGAATCAATTTGCACAACAAACTGGCTGAACCCACCGTCACGCACTGGCACGGTTTGCATGTCCCCGCCAATATGGACGGACATCCAATGTACGTTATCGATCCGGGTGAAACGTTAGTGTATGAATTTGAAATTCTTAATCGAGCGGGCATGAATATATACCATCCGCACCCGCATGAAGCCACTGCCAAACAGGTTTATCATGGCCTTGCCGGCGCATTATTCGTTCATGATCAAGAAGAGGCAAAACTGGAATTGCCTTCCGGTGAATACGAAATCCCTATTGTTATTCAGGATCGTCTCTTCGACGAGCAAAATCAACTCATTTATGCGCGCAACATGCATGACCGTATGGTTGGTTTCTATGGCGACCGCATATTAGTCAATGGTTTTCCGGATTTTAAGATTGATGTTGCCAGCCGCGCCTACCGGTTACGCGTTTTAAATGGCTCAACCGCACGCATTTACAAACTGGGCTGGGATGACGGCACGCCGATCACCATAATCGGTGTCGACGGCGGTTTGCTGGAAAAGCCGGAAATCAAACCCTACGTCATGCTGGCTCCCGGTGAACGCCTGGACGTTTGGGCGGATTTTAGCGGTCGTAATGAGGGCTCCCAATTAGTTATGCGCAGCCTGCCTTTTTCGGGCGTGTTGCCGAAAATGGCTGAACGTATGATGCATGGCGGCATGGGCGGTATGATGCACGATTATAGAATGCCGGTCGGTAGCGCTTATCCGATTTTCACTGCGCGCGTTACCAAAAAAGTAAGCGATAGTCCAAGCCTGCCATCGCAATTATCAAAAATCAATTGGCATCAGGTCAGTGCTACAGCCAATCGTGATAAACCGGTTCCCATCGGGATTTACGAAGGTCCGATGGCCATGATTCTAAATGGCCGCACCTATGCCTACAATGATATTCAAGACTTTGAACGCATCAAGTTAAACACCGTACAACTCATGGAGATTTTTCATGCGCATGGCGCTAGTGGCAGTCATGGTAAGGAATCTGCACCGGCAGCCGGAGAACACGGCGCAGAAAAACAAAATGGAGGCATGGGCGGCATGGGCCACAAAGGCGGCGGTCAAGGCATGGGCGGCATGATGGGTATGGGCCACATGGGTGGTGGTATGGGTATGATGGGCGGCATGAAGCATGGTGACGACAATCAAAAAGGCGGTGGTCAAGGCATGGGCGGCATGATGGGCAAGGGTGGCGGCATGGGCGGTATGAGCATGATGATGTCCATGGCGCATCCGATCCATTTACACGGGCAACAGTTTCAAATTGTCAGCCGCAGTGTCAGCGCAGATGTGGAGGCAGATTATGCCACAGTGCGTGAAGGCTTCATCGATAGCGGCCTGAAAGATACTGTGTTGGTGATGCCGGGCGAGAAAGTTCGCATCATAAAACCTTTCCAGGATTTTAAAGGCTTGTTTATGTATCATTGCCACAATCTTGAACATGAAGACATGGGCATGATGCGCGACTTTTCAGTTGAATGAGTTAGGTTATTTTTATAATTATAGTATTTCAAAATTCGGCACCTGAGCGCTCCTCCTGCTGGAAAGTGCCAATTCTACTTTTCAGATTACCATTATCTATAGTTTCAAGAATGTCATTCCGGCAATCCATGTCGGAATGACAAAATTGAGACATATAAATCATATAATTTGCCAAAGAAAAATTAAGGGCAAGAAAAGCAGCGGATTTAACCCAAGCTGAAATGGCCGAACGTATGGGGCAAAAACACCGCCGATTGTTCGTTATAAACCTAGCTCCGTGTGGACGTGAAACGAAATCCAGATTGTGCTGAGTGCTTCGAAGCTCTCCGGATTCCTCATCGTTTCATCCGGGTTTGCTGTCTCCGAAAAAGGAACGCTTGAGGATACCAGTTTAGTTTTAAATCTTCGGTGGCCAATTGTGAGCTTCCTCTTGGCAATGCTGACACCAGGCATATAGAGCATCATAAATGACCAAACCATGCTGCAGCATTTGATGATCATCCAAGTAGCAATGCGATAATCCCAGCGAAATGGCGTAAAGACCAGCGGATTGCGGCGTTAGGTCCAATTGCGAGGTATCGGCACCGCGCACGATCACGGCAAGCGCCTGTAAAGCCGGGCCTGTCAAATTATATTTCTGCAAAAAGGCATCAAAGCTGCATAATTCGCCGACATGCGAAAGCTCGGCGCCGGGAATGTCGTAGGGAATGGCGCCGCGCTCTTCAGCGTAGCGAAAGACCGTATCCGCCGGGACATAAAGGAACTCGGCTTCCAGATCGATGAAGCGGGTAATCAGCCATGGGCAGGCAATGCGGTCGATTTTTGGACGTTCACAAGTGATCCATTGCATATTTTATGCTCCTATGGTTTTGCCTGGGTATCCAGTGCGGTTTTGATGGCCTTGGCCAAGTCGCTGACAGAGCCAGTGCCCCAATAGTGCAGGAAAACGATCTTTGGTGACTCTCCGATCATGTGGTGATGGATCGCCGTGATGAAAATTCCTGCACTACGCAAGGCCTTTAACACGCCTTGTAATTCTGACTCCAGCATGGCGAAGTCGCCATCCACGACGGCCTTTTTATCGCTTCCTGCAAATGCCGCC
>JAQTMV010000184.1 GCA_028714175.1 Methylococcales bacterium | reverse complement strand
ACCAACAAAATCCGAAAAGATATTTTCTTATAATAAAGTCTGCCTTCCGACTACCACCGGGCTTGTCCAACAACCGGTTCAGATTGTGGCTCGCTATCGCTCGCACAATCTAACCTTATTCGTTAGATTAGTTGCTATGATTGAGTTTCGGTTAATTTCATGCGGTATTTTAATGCCAATTTAGACTTGAATTGAAAAAACACGGCCAATCCTGCTCCGCCGCTATCAGCCATCCAGTCGACAATATCTGATTCGCGGCCCACAACAAACGACTGATGCCATTCATCAGATAATCCGTATATACTACAAAAAATAATGCTGACTAAAGCCAGTAAAATTGGCGAACTGAGCCAGGGTTTAAAGCTCCGCCATGCCAACAAGCCCATAATAAAATAGGCGCCTGCATGATAGAGTTTATCCTGAAATTCGAACCCGAAATCAAAAGGATTTTTAAGGGATGATTGATCAGATAACCAGTAAATGAACAGGCAATAAAATAACAACAAACTGAAATCTATAATTTTAATCATGTATATGCAGACTATTTATAATGAAAAACCTGTTTGAAATTGCCGAAGCCTGTTTGTATAGCGCGAATATCGATGAAAAACTGGCGCTGACCCATCAGGCTTGGCAAACATTAACTAACGGTGAATTAATCCTGAACTCCAATGATCCGATACTGCCGATTGCTCGGGTAAGCTTTCCTGACAAGCCGATATTATTGGCTCCACGTAATATGCCCAGACGCAAACTTAGCACCCCTGAAGGCGTTAGCGCCTTTTTCCATGCCATTGCGCATGTCGAATTCATGGCAATTTATCTGGCCTGGGATCTTGTATATCGTTTTCGTGGCATGCCTGAGCAATTTTATCAGGATTGGCTGCGGATTGCTGACGAAGAAGCGCAACATTTTGAATTAATCAGAATACATTTACAATCCATGCAAATGGATTATGGCGATTTACCGGCGCATAACGGTTTATGGGATCACGCCAGGGATACCGCTTATGATTTGCTTGCCAGACTGGCTATGGTGCCGCGCTGCATGGAAGCGCGCGGCCTTGATGTAACTCCGGCTATCATTGCCAGATTCAAGCAGCTAGGCGATGATAGGAGCGTAGCGCTGTTGAACCGCATTTTAACCGATGAAGTAGGCCATGTAGAGCGAGGATCATACTGGTTTAAATTTGTCTGTGAGCAACAAGGATTTGAAGCTGAAGCAAAATTTCGTCAATTGATAAAACAATACTACCAAGGCGGTAAGCCTAAAGGCCCGTTTAATAGAGAAATGCGTAAAATTGCCGGCTTTTCGAATGCTGAACTGGACTGGCTGGAGGATCAGGAATACCTGTGAATATTGTCTTTGCGGATTATTCCCGGTTTTTAAATTTTCTTTCCCACCCTTTCCGGCAAGAGAAAGGATGATGGTGCCGACAATGAACAGCGCCATCACGAAGTGAGCCGCATCGACGAACAGAAGTGTACGTTTGCCTTGTTTAGCCTCATCCAGAGTCGTTTGTAACCGTTTGTCGTGAATTGCTCTGTATATATTTGTTGCCACAATTCAATCGGTACAATAACCGCTGCCGGTTTGCCATTTTCATTTGAAACATATTGAATTTGTGAGGTATTAATAGACTCACCTGTTTATTTTAGCTTTGGATTTGTCGATTTTTTCAACCCTAATGTCGCATCCTTTTGGGCATCTACGTGACCAGTATGGGGCAAAGAATAGGGAATTGGATTACGCCGGCCCAGGTGTCTATATGAGCGGCGATGCCAGCTGTATTGGCTATACGGCGCCGGGTGGTGGATCTTTCCTGTCCGGTTGCTGATCTTGCCGAGCATAACCACAGTGGCGCTTATTTTTTTATAACAGACATAAATAAGGCAGCGTCAGCTGCCTTTTAAACCAGATAAAACGTAAGCCTGATTAAAGTTTTTCTTTAATACGAGCCGCTTTACCCGTTAGATCACGCAAGTAGTACAATTTAGCACGACGCACATCACCGCGGCGCTTGACAGCAATCTCGCTGATTATAGGACTATGAGTCTGAAAAACACGCTCAACGCCGGTACCGTGTGAAATTTTTCTTACGGTGAAAGCAGAATTTAAGCCGCGATTGCGTTTTGCAATCACAATGCCTTCAAAAGCCTGAATTCTTTCGCGTTCACCTTCTTTTACTTTAACCTGTACAACGACCGTATCACCTGGATTAAATTCAGGAAACTGTCTTAGTTGTTCTTGTTCCAATACATCAATAATATTGCTCATTACCACACCCTATTCAACTTCATTTTTAAATTGTTGCAGCAGATATTCCTGTTCTGCACTTAACTTCTTGTTTTTTAATAAATCAGGCCGCCTTTGCCACGTTCTGCCCAACGCCTGCTTCATGCGCCATCGCTGTATATTCGCATGATTGCCGCTTAATAAAACAGGCGGCACTGCACAGCCTTCAATTTTTTCAGGTCTGGTGTAATGCGGGTAATCCAGCAAGCCATCCATATGGGAGTCCTGCCAGGCAGAATTCTCATCGCCAAGAACACCCGGCAACAAACGCGTTACGGCATCGATGACTATCAATGCAGCAAGTTCACCACCACTGATAACATAGTCGCCAACAGACCATTCATCATCACAATCCATCCCAGCAAAGCGTTCATCAATGCCCTCATAACGCCCTGCAACTAATATCAATTGCGAAACGCCAATCACTCCCGATAAAAGAGATTGTGTGATTGGTTGGCCTTGCGGACTCAGATAAACCACTTTTGCGGTTTTGTTTCCTGCCTGCTTTGCGTCATTAACTGCATCGTGCAGGGGCTGGTATTTCATTACCATTCCAGGGCCGCCGCCATACGGACGATCATCAACTGTTCTGTGTTTGTCGTGTGTATAATCTCTGGGATTCCATACTGACAGACTCACTATTTTCCGCTCTATCGCCCTGCCCGTTACGCCGTAACCTGCAGCCGCTGTCACCATTTCGGGAAATAATGTTACAACATCAAAACGCATCATGAATGATTAAAATTCAGGATCCCAATCGACAACAATCCTGCCGGCATCCAGATCTATATTCATAATTGTTTGTTTCTGTAAAAACGGGATTACCCGCTCTCGCTCCCCTTGGACAATAAGGACATCATTAGCGCCTGTTTCCAGCAAACTATCAACCACGCCCAACCGGACGCCCAAAGTGGTTTCAACAGTTAAGCCAACTAGATCAGACCAGTAATATTCGCCTTTTGCCGCTTTCGGCAATTGTTCGTGCGTTATAACAATATCCCAGTCTATAAAGCCGGCTGCCTGATTCCTGTCATTTATGCCATCAAGTTGAGCGACTACTGCTTTACCCTGCAGCTTGCCGCCAATAACAGCGACTGATCTGGTTTCACTGTCTTTCTTTAGCAACCAGGGAGAATAATTCAGGATATTCTCTCGGGGATCAGTAAAAGAAAATACTTTAATCCATCCTTTTACACCAAAAACGCCGGATATTTTGCCAACGTTAATATGTTGTTGTTTCAATACTTTTTATGCAGCTTTCAGGGCGTCTTTAATCAATCTTGCAACACGCTCGGAAGTCTGGGCGCCATTGGATTTCCAATATTCAACACGTTCGGTATCCAAACGTAATTTTTCTTCATTGCCGCGCGCTAATGGATTAAAAAAACCGACGCGCTCAATATAACGACCGTCGCGACCACTTCTACTATCTGTTACAACAACGTGGTAAAAAGGGCGATTCTTCGCGCCGCCTCTTGAAAGACGAATGGTTACCATCAAATTTCCTCAAAAAAACATTTAGTCATTGTTAAACCTTCCATTGTACGCGATTTTCAGTAGAAGTGAAGAACAAATTAAGAACAATCCGCTTCATTGCTGTTGTTTATCACGTAAGCGACTGTTAAAACGACAAAAGCTACCTTCTCATGCTGCGCACATTGCTTTTTATTCCACGCATCATATTAGCGATGTTGCCTGTTTTGAACTTCTTCATCATTTTTTGCATCATCAAAAATTGCTTTAGCATACGATTAACATCATGCAGTTGCTGACCGCAGCCCAGGGCAATCCGCTTTTTGCGATTACCTTTGATCAAATCCGGGAAGCGCCTTTCCTGCATTGTCATTGAATTAATCACGGCTATTTGGCGTGCGAGCATCTTATCATTGACTTGATTTTTCATTTCGGAAGGAACCGCATTCATGCCGGGCAGTTTATCCAGCATGGAGCTAACCCCGCCCATGCGCTGCATTTCCTGCAATTGTTCACGAAAATCCTCCAGATCAAAACCATTGCCTTTCTGAATTTTTTTAACCAGTTTCTCGGCTTTTTCCTTGTCTACCTTCTGCTCGATTTCTTCAATCAACCCCAGCACATCGCCCATTCCCAATATGCGGGAAGCAATGCGGTCAGGATAGAAAGGCTCCAGGGCATTGATTTTTTCACCTACACCAATAAACTTGATAGGCTTGCCGGTGATATGGCGTATAGACAGAGCCGCGCCGCCGCGAGCATCGCCATCGGCTTTGGTCAGGATAACACCCGTCAACGGCAGTGCATCATTAAAGGCTTTTGCAGTAATGGCGGCATCCTGCCCAGTCATACTGTCAACAACAAATAATGTTTCAATCGGATTGATTGCAGCATGCAATGCTTTAATTTCATCCATCATTTCATCATCAATATGCAAACGACCGGCAGTATCGATAATAATGACATCAAGAAACTTTTTCCTGGCGGCCTCAATTGCATTTTTAGCAATATCAATTGGCTGTTGCGACAAATCGCTGTTAAAAAAATCCAGATTAAGTTCATTAGCCAGCATCTGCAACTGCTTAATAGCCGCAGGGCGATAAACGTCGGCACTGACGACGCCGACTTTTTTCTTTTGATTTTCCTGCAGCCAGCGGCCCAATTTAGCAACGGTTGTGGTTTTGCCCGAGCCCTGCAAACCGGCCATTAATACAATGGCGGGCGGTACCGCGTTGAGATTTAGTCCTTCATTCGCCGCGCCCATGACCTTAACCAGTTCAGACTGAACCAGCTTGATCATTGCCTGGCCCGGCGACAGACTGGCCTGCACTTCCTGCCCTAAAGCACCTTCCCTGACATGCTGAATAAAGTCCGTAACAACGGGCAATGCCACATCGGCTTCAAGCAAAGCCAAACGCACTTCGCGCAGTGTTTCCTTGATATTATCTTCAGTCAGCCGGCCCTGACCCTTAAGTTTTTTAAGCGTATTACTTAATCGATCGGTTAAATTATCAAACATATCTATGTGTTTAGTTGTTTAATCTGAGGAAACTACCCGCCAGTACAAATGCGCTAGGACTATTGAATCTGATATATTACCATATCCATTAAGACCTTTGCACCCTTTGCGATTACTGAATAATTTAAACTCTGTAGATGGGTTAACGCAGCATTACCCGACATTTTGCCAGCTCTCACACCTAAGCCAATGAATACCACTGCACTCGCCACTCTGTCAATCTGCACCTATCTGGCAAGTACCCTGCTAATCATCAGGCATTTTGACCAGACCCGTATGCAGCGTACAGCCCTTTATCTGGCATGGACGGCGGCTTGTACACACCTTTTATATACAGCCATTGTTTTTCATCAAAGTAGCGGTTTTAACTTTAGTTTTTTTAGCACCGGCTCCCTGGTTGCAATGATTGTTGCCCTGCTTTTATTAATAGCGGCGCTCAATAGCCCCGTCGAAAAATTAGGCATCGCACTATTTCCTATTGCTGCCATTATGTTAGTGCTGGAGCTGAACTTTGACGATAAAACGCATCCTCTGTCCATCTACAACTGGGCAATGAGCACCCATATACTGACTTCAATCATTGCCTTCAGCCTGTTAAACATCGCCGCTCTGCAAGCCATTCTGCTCGCCATTCAGGACCAGCAATTAAAAAGCCATCCACCCAAACCTTTCATCCAATCTTTGCCGCCGCTGCAAACAATGGAATCCTTGTTATTTCAAATGTTGGGCGCCGGGCTTGTGTTCCTGACCATCTCGTTAGTCAGCGGCTTTTTATTTATAGAGAATTTATTTGCACAGCACCTGGTTCATAAAACTGTTTTATCGATACTGGCATGGATAATATTTTCAAGCTTACTGATGGGCCGCAGTCGTTATGGTTGGCGAGGGAAAACTGCAATACAGTGGACTTTAATAGGCTTTGTATTGCTGTTATTGGCTTATTTTGGCAGTAAATTGGTATTGGAGCTTATTTTGCATCGATAAATGTACTATCGCAAATATACTTCGAACATTCGCACAACGAAAAATCAATGCAGGTCGAGTTTGTGCAACGTAACCTGAAATGAAACCAATCGCAACGTGGAATCATCGTGATTTTGTATTGAAAGAGGTTCATGCTTGCAATCCGTGGCATTATCCTTTAATTTAGTGCGACATCCGTAAAGGCTAGGGGTGCTTCTTTTTTTCAACGCGTAGCGTCACTGCCATTAAGTTAAGCGATTTAGTTCCTTCTCCCTTGAGGGAGAAGCCTGCCCTGAGCTGTGTCGAAGCGGTTAGGATGAGGTGGATTTAAAGGCATTTTTCCTTTTTGATCCCTCTCACACCCCAGACCTCTCCCGTATGGAGAGGGCGTTCTTCTTAACTTAATGGCAGTGGCGCAACGTGCAGGAACAAGAGGCTGAGAGAAACCCTTTGAACCTGACCCCGGTTAATACCGGCGTAGGAAAGCCCCGACTTCCCTGCGTCTTGTTTTATTGTTATTGGAGATAAGCATGAGCGCTGTTCTTAAAGACATTACTGGGACTACCGCCAGTAGTGTAAAAATCGATTCCTACCCCGCATCCGAAAAAATCTATGTGCAAGGCAGCCGTCCTGACATACGTGTTCCGATGCGTAAAATCACCCTGTCAGATACCCCCGCCCATTTCGGCGCTGAAAAAAATCCGCCGCTCTATGTTTATGACACGTCCGGCGTTTACACTGATCCCAATGTAGAAGTTGATGTAAAAAAAGGCCTCGGTTCAGTTCGCGCGGCCTGGATTCTGGAAAGAAACGATACTGAAGAATTGGCCGGCCCCAGTTCGGATTTTGGCCGTCAGCGTTTACACGACCCTGCCACTGCAAATTTGCGCTTTGAACATATCCGTAAACCGCGCCGTGCCAAAGCGGGCGCTAATGTTTCGCAAATGCACTATGCCAGGCAAGGTATTATCACGCCTGAAATGGAATTTATCGCGATCCGTGAAAACCAGAAAATGGAAGAAATGCGTGAATTATGGAAAGACCAGCATCCAGGCGATTCCTTTGGGGCCTCCATTCCAGACGTCATTACTCCTGAATTTGTCCGTGATGAAGTGGCCAGAGGCCGGGCTATTATTCCCGCCAACATCAATCATCCTGAGCTGGAGCCGATGATTATCGGCCGTAATTTCCTGGTTAAAATCAACGGCAATTTGGGCAATTCAGCTGTTACTTCATCTATAGAAGAAGAAGTTGAAAAAATGCTCTGGGGCATACGCTGGGGCGGCGATACCATCATGGATTTATCCACCGGCAAAAATATTCACGAAACCCGCGAATGGATTTTACGCAATTCACCGGTACCTATCGGTACCGTGCCTATTTATCAAGCCCTGGAAAAAGTCAACGGCAAAGCCGAAGATCTGACCTGGGAAATCTTTCGCGACACATTGATCGAACAGGCTGAGCAGGGCGTAGATTATTTCACGATCCATGCCGGCGTGCGTCTGCACCATGTGCCGCTGACTGCTAAGCGCATGACCGGCATAGTTTCGCGCGGCGGTTCCATTATGGCTAAATGGTGCCTGGCGCATCACACAGAAAGTTTCCTGTACACGCATTTTGAAGAAATCTGTGAAATTATGAAAGCCTATGATGTGTCGTTTTCATTGGGCGATGGCTTGCGTCCCGGCTCAATCTATGATGCCAATGACGCCGCGCAATTCGGCGAACTGGAAACCCTGGGTGAACTGACAAAAATCGCCTGGAAACACGATGTGCAAACGATGATTGAAGGCCCGGGTCACGTGCCATTACACATGATTAAAGTCAATATGGAAAAACAGCTGGAAGAGTGCGGCGAAGCGCCTTTCTATACCTTGGGCCCGCTGACTACCGATATTGCCCCCGGCTACGACCATATCACGTCTGCTATAGGCGCTGCCAATATCGGCTGGTACGGCTGCGCGATGCTCTGCTATGTTACGCAAAAAGAACATTTAGGCTTGCCGAATAAACAGGATGTGCGCGAAGGCATCGTAACCTATAAAATCGCCGCTCACGCTGCTGACCTGGCAAAAGGTCATCCCGGCGCACAGGCGCGTGACAACGCGATGTCCAAAGCGCGTTTTGAATTCCGTTGGGAAGATCAATTCAACATCGGGCTGGACCCTGAAAAAGCGCGTGAATTCCATGATGAAACCTTGCCTAAAGAATCAGCAAAAGTGGCGCATTTTTGCTCCATGTGCGGCCCGCATTTCTGTTCGATGAAAATCAGCCAGGATGTGCGTGATTACGCGGCGGCAAAAGGCATTAAAGATGAAGAAGAAGCGTTAATGAAGGGTATGGATGAAAAATCCAGACAGTTTCTCGAAGAAGGCGCCGATATTTATCATAAGGTTTAGCGGTTAAAGGCGGGTTTAAACCCGCCTTTAAGTCACACGCAGGTAAAAAACCCCATGTTTTCCCAGCTGCTATTTGTTGAATCATTGTTTTACCGTGTCAGGTTGATTTGTTAACTGCCGGCTTTAATTCCTCTTCAAGTCTCGATAGAATTTTCATGCGGCCCAACGGCTTCCAGATAAATCAGGCGAACGCTATCATCCAGCGTGTAGCCAAGCAGATACAACTGCCCTGCACTGCGAAACTAAAAACACGCAGCGCAGCCAGATCGCCTTTCTTGCGTGCCTCTATTTTTGGGTTTTGCCTTACCTCATCGACCGCAGAATCCGCATCGGCAATGGTGCTGTCTTGTAGTTTTTTATATTGCCGTAAAAATCGTCCAGTTTGCAGAACTGATCATGTAATTCGCGACGGATCCGCGGCACAAACGGCTGTGACTCTTTACACCGTTCGGCCATCGAAGCCAACGACTCTGCCACAAAACTGACGGGTAAATCCGGTTTATCGAGAGCAGCCCGGATGGCTTTGCACATCTGTTGCGCCTTCGTGAATCCCAATGTTGGCGCCGATTGAAAATTGACCATTTAGAGGGGTTTGTACCGATCGAATTTTGACCAGGTAATCCATGTATCCTGCTTAGTTTTTAAGCAGGAGTAAATCAAGAGTGTATTACATGTCAACGTATGCAAAAGTTCGACGGTTGTTTCATCGAGACCACCTATCCATCAGTGAAATACAGCGGCGGACAAGCCTGTCGCGTAACACCATCAAAGCCTGGCTTAAGGAAACCAGCCCTGATGGCTACAAGTATCCTAAAAGGCCCA
>JAQTMV010000183.1 GCA_028714175.1 Methylococcales bacterium | reverse complement strand
AATAGTAAGATTCAGCTCGCTAAACGGCGAGCCAGAGGCTATCGCAACATCAACAATTTCATTAATATGATTTACTTCCTTTGTGGAAAATTAAAATTCGATTACCCACTGTATTTCACATAGAGCCGATAGAAAACAATCCCGCAAAGCAGTGTGCATGACATGGCGCTGTAAAAAACCCAGATCATCGGCAGTGCGGGCAAAGACGCAATTTCAGAGCCTATGCCCGTTACCCGCTCGCTGCTGAACAAACTGCCGCAGCAGGAAGTGATAACATCCGCCTCCATGCTCAGAAAATAGGCGCTCTCCAGAATCGTCTCCACGATGATAAAGGGAGCTACGAACACCAGCAGCAGATACTTCTTTTTGATGAGCGGGTAGTCGTAACCCTGGTTGTCGGCATAATTCAAAACCAGCCAGAGGCCGGCCAGAATAAAGCTGAAAATTTTCAGCACCAGCGTGGGATAGCCAAAGCCATCGATGTTTAAGGTACCTGCAGCGCACATGGCGCCGACAAAAAGCGGGGTCAGGCTATCGACGGTAAATATGAACAAAAAGAGGGATAGCAGCTGCAGCCCGAAAACATACGAGAGCAGCGTCGAAATCAGATAGGTTTTGCGCTCAAGCACCAACTGCAATTCGTGGCCGCTCTGTAAATCCCAAAACTTAAGTATTTGCACGCCATAATACACGGCATACAGAACCATAAAGCTGGATATATAGACAGCCAGCAGATTAGCGATGACGGTAGGATGCAGGATCACGACGGCTAGTCCTCGATTTGGCCATCACGAAGATTGACCACTTTGTCCACCATCGAGGATTCGTAGACCAGCGGATCATGGCTGGTAATGATGACAGTTTTGCCTTCCGCTTTGAATTTCTCGATAATTTCCATGAAGCGATACGACAGTTTGGTATCGAGATGGGCGGTCGGTTCATCGGCAATGATGATATGGGGATCGTTGATAAGGGCTCGCACGATAGAGGCCCGCTGCGCCTCGCCTCCAGACAACCACTCCACCTTTGAAGCCGCCTTGTTGGCAATATTAAGCTCGGCCAGACCTTTCATCGCCTTGCTTTTCAGATGCGAACGCTTTTCTCCGAGCGGATAGGCTGGCAACATGACGTTGTCCAAAACAGAAATGCCCTTGATCAGATTGGGTTGTTGAAAAATGAACCCAAAGGTCTTGCGGCGGATATCGGTCAAAAATCGTTCCGGTAGACTGGTAATTTCAAGCACTCTCAACTTCACACGTCCTGCCGTAGGCCGGCTCATGCAACCGACGATGCTTAACAGCGTGGTTTTTCCCGAACCGCTGGGGCCTTTAAGTACCGTGACCTGGTTCTCCTCTAAAAACAGATTGACGCTGTTCAGCGCCGAAAACTCGCTGGGATTGCCGGCGTTAAACACTTTTTTTACTTTAACCAGTTCGATCATGACTTATTCTCCAGTAAATCGCATCGCCGAATCAGGGTCGATAGTCGCTGCGCGCCAGATGGGAATAATCGTGGCCACGGTATAGGGAACCACAGTCAGAAAAAACAGCGTAGTCAGTTGTTCGAGATTGACAAAAGGCGTCAGCTTGAAATTGGGATAGAGATTAGACCAGCCCTTGAGCGCCGGTTCGAATACAATGGAACCGGTAAAAAAGACATGCACATAAGCCAGAATTACGCCTGTGAAAAAAGCCGTCAGCGAAACCTTGGCGCCTTCCCAGAATTTCATCTGAATGACATCCGAGGTTTCCCAGCCCACGGCCTTAAGTATGCCGATCTCACGTTTTTCTCCGGCGCTAAGCCCCGAGGCCTTGTCCCAGGCGAAAATAACGAAGGCGAGCACAGCCGCGGAGAAAATAACAATCATCATGCCCCCGCGCCAGTTAAAAATGGAATCGTAAGTCCTCAGAATCTCGTCCCGTGCAATCGGCCTTGCTTCAGATAGGCGTTTCCTGATTTTCGATGCTGCCATTTCCACTTCGCTGGGATTGCTAACGGCAACAGTAACATCGGTCACATAGTTTTTATCAATGCCGAAGAGTTTTCTAAAGCCTTCCTCTGTAATCAACATCAAATCGGAAGAGACCAATTCAGATTGTGAGGATAAGGTGCCGGCAATGTTGAAGTTCATAACGTTGCCGTCAAAGGCGCGAAACGGCATGTAATCGCCCTTGCCGATATTGCGAAGACGTGCGATGCCGTTGCCGATAATAAGCGTTCCGGGTTCAAGCACCGCATCGCCCAGTTCAAACAGAGGTTTTGATGTATCGTCCAGCTGCTGGTTGCCGGATCCGCTTTCAACTACAGTCTTTTTGGCCGATGACTGGGTGTTGTCAGTAGAGTCATCATCTGTAAACGGTGTTAGTAATGTATAGTTGGCGCTGACAAGGCTATCGTAATAATAACCCCATAGCCGGCTTTCGACGGCAGCCACTCCGCGAATTTTTTTAATGGTGTCAATATAACTGACAGGCAATAGATCGTGCTGTCCGGCCACTATTTTTTGCACAACTATTTCCGGCGCACCCTTCAGAATAAGCGCGGCTTCTTTTTTGATCGAGTAAGTGAAAAACATCGTCGAGGCCAGCATGAAGACGATGAGCGTATATAAGGCCAGCAAACCAAAATTTTTCACCTTTCTGCGCAGCAGCGAAGAAATGGTGAAGTCTATAATGTAACGTTGTTTTTCAATCCAGTTTATCATCGGTGTTCGCTAATTCTTTCGAGCGGCTGGGTAAACGAACCGGACGGGAAGTGTTCCAGCGACAACGGATGATCCTGGAACGCAGTGTTCAAATCGGCTTGGGAAAGATGCCGGGTGTAGCGGGCTTCGGTGAAAAGGCACAGATCAGTCAGTTTAAGGATTTTCACCAACGCCGCCTTTTCCTCGAGGTTTGCTTGCTGGGCGTTTTCGCTAAAAGACGCATGCACCAGCATCAGGCTCAATAAAATAACCCCGCAGGAAATATATAAAATAAATAATGAGGAATTTCTCATGATTGCAGTACTCGTAAAGCCCCTAAGTCCCTGTCAAAAGATGTCATGAATTATGCACAAATACATGACATCAGACGTTGAAACTCAGCTCTTGCCTGGCAGTTTTAGAAGGCACTAACCTCTCGGCGGTGTCATTATCCGACACTAAATTTGAAGGTAGCAAGCAGGAAATAGTTGAATATTTGAATAGTTGAATATTCCAATAACTTAGATTCTCAAACCAAGCATGTTATATGCCGTGAATATAAATTGCTTATTAATCAGTATGCTATGTTTTTAGCCGCTAAATAGAGTTATTAAACTGTGTTATATGACATACTTTTAGTAAGTGATATGACACACTTTTGCAATTAGCTTTAAATCTTCCGTATTCTGATTATTGCCAATAGCACAAAAATTCTTGTTCATGGAGGGCAAGTGCTGCGATTCCAAATTAATTAGAAAGGTTCTATGTGAATTGAGCGGGTAGATATATTCGAACCCTTCGGCTTCGCTCAGAACTAAAGGGTTTATTTTTACAAGGTTCTTCTGAGCGAAGTCGAAGGGACGCTGATTAAAAGACTTGGATTTAGGGTACACCCAATATTACATAGAACCGGTTATTGTTTTCCAGCTAAATTATCCTGATAAGAGGACTCCAGGCGTTGCCATAATTGCTTGACTTCATGAATTACGCGCTGACGATAGGCTTCGATAACAGGATATTTCTGTTCGTCTGGCTGTGTAGCTGGAGCATCATTCTGTTTGGGAGGAAGCTCATTGTCTACAACGATGAATGTTCCGGGTATCATACCCATCCAGCAGCTCCAGGGAACTACGCCGGTTTCATGAGGCGTGAATTCGATAGTCTTTATGCCCGGCTGTAACTCGATTTTCAGTTCATATTGAGGGACCACAATGGCTTTGTTACATTCATTAAGCTCTTTGCCGTTAATGACCCACTTTACTGGAACGCCTTTGCGCAGAGTGAACTTGTTAGGCGAGAACCCGCTTTTTAGTACATCCATGTTAATGGTTTGAATGGCGTCACACGAGGGCGATTCCGCCACGGCCGGCGATAGTTTTTGCGACACGCGTGCAATCAAAGTGTTACAGTCTATACCAGTACCCGTTACCGCCAGCCCCCGATTAAGCATGATGGCCCCGAGAATCATGACGATAAAGCCGGAAGCTTTTAGTATTTTTGGCGTCAGGTTTGCCGAAAGCAGACTGGTGAGAAACCCGAAGCCCATGAGTAAAGGCAACGTGCCGATGCCGAAAAAAAACAGGATGGCCGCGCCGCCAGTCCAGCTGCCTGTGCCGGCAGCCATAACATACATGGCTTGCAAAGGTCCGCAAATAATCATCAGACCATTCAGGAGGCCAATGACGAAGGGATTGCTGTGTTTACGGTATTCCTTACCGACGAAGTTTGTTAGAAATGCAGGGGTCTTGAACTGAAAATGCCTTAGTGTAGGAAAGACTTCCAGCATATGCAGGCCGAATAATATCAAAAAAATCCCTGCTGCGACACCTGCTGCTCCTTGCGTATAGGGCGTAAAGGCGAGGACTGAGCCAAATGCGCCAAACAGCGAGCCGATAAGAGTATAAGAAATAGTTTTGCCGATGCCGTATAGAAAATGCGTATTATAGGATTTATGGCCGCTCGTTGCGGATTTTGCGGTATAACCCAAAATGAGTGGGCCACACATGCCCACACAATGAAAGCTGGTCAGGAAACCAATCAGGATCAGCAAGCCATAACTAATGTCACGACCTAGCTTGGGCATATCAGAGTGATTCATGAACCAGCTATCAAGCCAAAGAATAAAACCTATCCCTATTAAGGCAAGAATTACCGCTGCTGATTTCTTTAATATAGTGCGCAAGCCGATATAGTTTCGTCCTTCGTTGGTAGTCGTCTGTACGAAATTATGTGTGTTGGAGAATGTCTCCAGGCCGGCTTGATAGCCCTGGTTCTCGATACAGGAGATAATCATATCTACTGAAGTGAGCGCATCATCATAAAGAAATTTAACGCTATCGCCGGCATAATCAGCGCTAACTGCATCGACCCCAGGCAGTTGCTTAACTGCGTTTTCGATGACAACTTCGCAACCAGCACAGTGCATGCCGCGAATGACTAGTGATTGAGTACGTTGTGACAATGAAACCTCTTAAGGTTGAATAATATTTGAATGCGTTATTCTATTGATCGAGAGGAATGGAAGCCCTAACTTTCAACTAAACAACCACCGGCCAAAATTCGAGTTTTTAATGAAGTGACGATAAGATTCTGCTCTTCATCTTGGCTGTGAAGCCAAAAGCTTGATCTGGCGGCAGTAGATCGGCTGAATCGGCAGCAAATGCCGCCCTGGCGAACCAGAGCATCAGGCAAGTTAGAAATTTTAAGATTGATAGCTTAGTCAAAAAGAAAACTCTCAAAAGAGGACTCGGTAATCAAAACTTGGACCATAGTTTTTAGAGAGGTTTATGTAGGCATCAATTTTGGGCAAAGTGCACACACGGAGTAATTTGGCAGTTCTTATGCTGAGCGTGCGGTGCTTCAAAATGGCAAAATTATCGGGATTTCTACCCGCCGATGCAAGACTACGAAGAATTGTATATCAAAAACGGAGGCCGTGGACTCCCAGCCCCGTTTTGGCCATTGCGGGATTTTTTATTGAGGGATGGATTGACGCATATGCTGCATCGCTTCTTCAGCATGTTTAGTCGCAACATCAGCATGACCTTGTTTGCCATGATCTATGGACATTTTTAAATGCTTGACCGCTTCCGTCATGTGCACATGCGATTCAGCATGCTCCTTCTCCGCGGCTTCAGCATGCTTTAAACCTTCCTCTGCATGCTTAACCAGTTGATCTGCATGACCATCCTGCCCATGGGCGGTGGCCATTGCTGAATGTTCCAGTGCCTGCGCCGTATGATGCTCTGCGGCAATAGACTGGGCGCTCAGGCAAAGCGCTAAAGCACCAATTAAAACAGCAACATATTTCAATTTCATAACAGTATCTCCTTAATTAATTAGTCGATATTTGGAACTACCATAATGCCTCCCTTCGTCATCGAAGGTGTTAAGGCCTTATCGGTCTTGTTAAAACGTAACACACCTTTATTTACAGCACAAATTATATTAGAGTGCGGCGCCTCCTGTATTCGCCGCCAACGATTCCATGAGCTGGTTGAACGCAGTGAAACCCATCGCCCCCGAACGATGGACCGCATGTTGTTTAGCCCATCCTGCGGCTTTTTTGGTGTCCTTTAATCCAGCAAGCCTTTTGACCCTTTTAGCACGGTAAAATAAGTCTTGATTTTTGGATTTTAAGACGGCATCTATGTCTACTTGGCTGGCACGCAGTTGCCTTTTACTCGCAACCCGCCATAGGCAACCAATTGGTCAACGGACCTTCGTTCTGCAATAACCCATCTGGCCCCATGTAATTAAAATCAATCGATTCTCCGCTGGTCAAATGCAAAATCATATGAAGCTCTTCCCCATTGATCCCCCAGGGTACATTGTCGTGCGCAACTTCAGAACCGTAGATAAATTTTGCGCCCTTGCTAGCCAGACTCATTGTATTTGAATGAATTCCCAGATGGGTTGTGGTGTCCACACAAGACGAAAGCGTATCGATGGTCGTTACGAAAGTAACGCCCTGAGCCGCCGCACGCTGTAACAAATTTTCACTGATTGCAGAACATGGTATATGGGCAAATTCATCAACGCCTGCATCCAGCGCTCGTTCAAAACCAGTATTTTCACCCGCATGCACTATTACCCGCTTGCCCAGTGCATGCGCTTTAGCCACAATCGCATCCACAATGTCCTGGGAAAGCATAGGCCATGGAGTGACAGGCACTGGTTGATCGCCGTGAGGTTGCATCCATGGGGCGCCGGTTTCGCCACCGGGTTCCAGGGCAATCTTGATGGCAGTCGTGCCACCATCGACAAGGTGCTGGACAACCTCCTGAGCTTGTTCTACTGATGAAACCGGATAGCCGATCTTGTCATATCCTCCATCACCACCGCCGAATACGTTAAGCGGATATCCGCCTGTAGCTTGGATAATAGGACCTACGCTTAATAATAGTAGAGTACCTTGACCGCCCTCTGGAGCTATTAATGGACCACCGGTATCCTGCGCGGTTGTTATACCATGCTCCAGCACCGTGTCTTTTCTGACGTTTTGGACGGTAATATGCGCATGTGATTCGATAAATCCTGGCAAAATTGTCGCATTACCCAAATTAATCCTGTTGCTGCATAGCCCGCTTAATCCTTCGGGTGAACCGACTTATGTGAGTTTGTCACCCTCAATTAACACCGCCATATTAGGCAAAGCACCGGCCAATATTTTTCAACGCTGCTTTGGTAATGCGGGTAACGATGGTGGGCCAGTTTCCGGGTAAGGGCGCCATTGCTTTTATATCGACATGACGAACAACCGACTTATACGCATAGCCAGTACCACAAGGTTGGTAATACGCGGCGCCAAAAGTCAGCATTGACAAGCCTATTTCCATGAAGTTAGTTGTTGATTGCCTTAGCCGTTATGGCGAAGGTTAAGGGATACAGTATTAAATCATTTAATAATCCGGCAATCGTTGCGTCAAGTATTGGTTCTCTGGTTCTTGATGCTGTAAACCGAACTCAATAAATTTATCGGTATTAGCCTTGCTGATCTCTGAAAAGGAATCCAGCTTAAGATGCCCTTGGCAAAAAATAATGACGGCAGAACCAATGAAAATTTAAAACAGACTTTGCATAAACATGTTTTAAATTCATTGGTGAATAATTTGTCTTGGTCTGACTCAGGCGGGATCAGATCATCTTTTAAAAGATGATAAATACCTTTGCAGCCTTCGCAACAAAACGCCTTATCGCCATCTTTGGTTTTCAATGTAAATCCTGACGTTTCGACGTCTAACCCGCAAAGATCACATGTTTTTTTTGTATCACTCATTATGGCTATAACTTTCTTCGCTTGGTACGGCTGTAATATTAGCAAAATATAAAGTTGGTCACAACAGCCGGAAATATTCCTAACCATAGAAGTTAAGCCGAGAAGATGGAAAAACCCCGTATTCAAAAAAATCATGCCTATCTCCTTACATGGTTGTTGAAAAATAATCGGTGAATGGCTTAAAAAACGTAGTTTACAACATCGTTCGGGTGGGCATGGTTTTCGTGCCACGTGGGACGGGTGCTGCAATTGAAAAACCAACTCAATCAACAAAATCACAGGAAAGTCAGCTTGGCTGGTCATTAACCAAAACATCAAAATTGCCAAATTTAGTACAGCCTTGAAATTATAAAAATCATCCTTATTGTTGCAGCGTGTTCGCTTGAATAAAGCTTGGCTTTATCGTTTTATTAACTTTTTGTTATTTAATTACAGTTACCTGGAGAATTATAAATGAATATTAATCCATTGTATGATCGGGTCGTTATCAAGCGCAGTGAGGAAGATAAAGTGTCTCCCGGCGGTATTGTGATTCCTGATTCAGCAGCAGAGAAGCCGGTAAAGGGTGAAGTAATCGCCGTTGGCAAAGGCAAAATTCTGGATAATGGAGAACTTTGTCCATTGGAGGTAAAGATCGGCGACAAAGTGTTGTACGGTAAATACGCCGGTAATGAAATCAAAATCGGCGATGAGAAACTGCTGGTCATGCGTGAAAGCGACATCATGGCTGTTCTCGAATCTTAACTCATGTTTTTATCCACATCGTATCAATTCAGAGGTGATTAATAATGTCAGCTAAAGAAATTATTTTTGCAGATGATGCCCGCCACCAAATGGCGGAGGGCATCTCTATTCTGGCTAAAGCCGTTAAGCAGACGCTGGGACCTAAAGGCCGCAACGTCGTGCTGGAAAAAAGTTATGGTGCGCCGATGGTAACCAAGGACGGGGTATCCGTTGCGAAGGAAATCACCCTCAAGGGCAAATTTGAAAATATGGGCGCACAGATGGTTAAAGAAGTCGCCTCCAAAACCTCGGATGTGGCCGGAGACGGCACCACCACAGCCACTGTTCTGGCCGAGGCTATTTTCCGCGAAGGCATGAAATCAGTGGCGGCCGGCGCCAACCCGATGGATATCAAACGAGGCATCGACAAAGCGGTACTTGCTGTCGTCGAGGAACTGAAAACCATTTCGGTCCCCTGCGCAGACAGCAAGGCAATCGCTCAGGTCGGTACGATTTCCGCCAATGCGGACGCCGATATCGGCCAGATTATTGCCGACGCGATGGACAAGGTGGGCAAAGAAGGCGTCATTACCGTTGAAGACGGTTCGAGTATGCACAACGAGCTGGAAGTCGTTGAGGGCATGCAGTTTGATCGCGGCTACCTGTCAGCCTATTTTGTCAGTAACAAGGAAACCATGACGGTAGAGCTTGAGGACCCCTATATCCTGTTACACGACAAGAAGATTTCCAATATCCGGGATTTGTTGCCGCTGCTGGAAACTGTTGCCAAAGCCGGCAAGCCATTGCTGCTTGTTGCCGAAGAGGTTGAAGGCGAAGCGCTGGCGACGCTGGTAGTCAATAATTTGCGCGGCATCATGAAACTGGCTGCCGTTAAGGCGCCGGGCTTTGGTGACCGGCGCAAGGCGATGCT
>JAQTMV010000182.1 GCA_028714175.1 Methylococcales bacterium | reverse complement strand
CATGTCAGGGAATGTCTGTGCTTGCGGTCGATAATACTGGATGCCGGTTTCACTCCCTTCAGCGGTTCGATAACATTCCTTAACGGTAACCTCAGTCAGAAAGCGATAGCCCCGCTTTCAAACAGTCGAAATATATTGGGACGATTTTCTTTCGTCACGTAAGACATTGCGCAGGGAATTAACCGCCAGCCTCAATGCCGAATCGTCGACAATCCGGCCATCCCACACCGTATCAAATAATTCCTCATGAGAAATCAGGCGTCCCGAGTGATGCAAAAAGTACAGCAGTAAACGATATACCTTGGGCGTTAAATTGACACACGATTTTTCATTACACAAAAGCTGAGTGGCCGTGTCCAGACGAAACGGCCCGAACGCATAGGTAATGTTCTGTTCCATAGGAGAGTCCTCAAATGTTGTTATTAGAGTTCTGTAGGGACACTAACAAATATATAACAACTTGCTAACAACTTACAACAACAGAATCCGTATACTAGAAACTAAATTAATGGATTTAGAAACTCAAGCTTAATTTATATAATCGTTACAGTTTGGTGGAGTCGGGGGATTTGATGAGTTGAAATAGTTGGATATTTATTTCAATTGATTTTATCTCTTCCGTGATCAGATAAATTTGCAACCGTTTTTCAGATGATAATGATTTTTATGAGATTTTTTGTGAATTATTAGACATACAAATGGTGTAATTTTTCACATCTATTTGGGAGTTTAAATAATAAATTAAACATCGAGACACCTGTAAAAGATATTGAATACCGGTTTGACCCTCCCGTCCCCTAAGGAATTTGATGATGCAGTCACGAGGTTCCATTATATTTGGTTGCTTAGGCTTGTTGCTGGTCCCATTTTTAACTGCTTGCGTTTGGCGCGCTGACGATGCGGAACACTATATCGGGCCGGTTATATTCCGTTATTCCGCGCCGCCAAACGGCAACGCTTATGTGGGCCAAGTGGTTCGATTAGGAGTATCGGCAGAGGCCGGCACCAGTTGGGGAATCGCGCTGGGCGCGTCAGAGCGGATTACAGTGGCTCCGCTGGTTATCCCGGCAACGAATAAGGATCAGACCTCTAGCCGCGGCCGCTGGATGATGCCCTTGAGCTTTTCGCCAACGCCAACGGTGGGAAAGTGGAACTTCAGCCTCCTCTATCTTCGCGTCGCACGCGATCCGGGGAGTTTTTTTCTCTCACGGGCTATCCAGGGCGCCGAGATTGTGTTTGGCGAGGAGGCAAACGCTCTGAGCGTGGGTATCGCCCACAGAACTTTATTCACTCCGCCGGATAATGCAATTTCGAGGCTGCGGTTCGATGACAACCGTCCTCTGGAGTCACGAGCCACCGTCTGGCTAGATGTGCCTGAACATGACGGCCTTCCGGACAGCTTACTTAAGGAGATAGCAAAATGAGAATACACATCAACCGCGGACTATATCTGAGATTATTGGTTCCGTTCGTACTGACGCAGGCGGGTTGCCAGAATGTGTTGGGATTTAGCACAGCCACGAAGTTTGGTTTGGACATCTCTCAGCGTCCCGACCAAACCATCGATGTTAGCATGGGCTACGACCGTACGGAGGTTGCCAGTATCCCGGCGCCAAAAAACGAAGATGCCACTCAGTCAGGCGATGGAACGGGTACAGATACTTACTCCGTACTGGGAACCTTCGTTGTATTTTATGGCAATCCGTTTCTCGATCAACCGCTCGTCCTCAATCAGTTCTTCGCAACCGGTATGGCTGCCCGCAAAGCAGCCAAAAGTCCCGAACTGCAAAGATTCTTTGGCGAAGCGACGGGGAAAATTGCCGCCGAAAACAAAACATCTACAAAACCAGGAGGTCAATGATGGCTATCCATACCTATCTCAAACCAGGACTCGTGATGGTGCTTGGTCTTTTTTGCATCACTCTTTCGGCCTGCGGACCGCGAGTAATCATCAGCACGGGGACGACCATTGGTTTGAAAGCTACCCCTGGTGATGGCAATACGCGCCCCCCACAGGTAACGTTAGCCTATAAGCGAGCAGAACTCGCTCTTGTGCCTACCAGGGGAAATCAAGCAACTTCTAACTCCGACGCATTTTCCACCTTAGCAGCAATCCATTTCAGCACACGATGGTTCGGGAGTACTGAAATTAGTTCATTCCTGGGTACTGGGATGGCCGCACGCGATATTCAGGTAGCCACCGAAGAAGGTAAATCTGGTACTCAGGGAATGCAAGGAGCCGAAGCGGTCAAACAATCAGAGTTTTGGAGGTCGTTTGCAAACGGTGCTCAAGGCAAGTGAAGGAAGCCAGGTAGGGTATGCATTGCGTACCTTTTGGGCGCTTGATTTACTCGGAACGTTTTGGAAATGGTACGCTACATGGCTACATGGCTGATCAGCAGTTTGATGAATTAGTTGTTATTGCGAGTGGAATTAAAAAAGCCGCTGATGAAATTGACCAGATCACTAGTTACTCGAAAGTCATGTGGGCAAATGTCCTTTTGTTTGCCCACGCTACCGGCTTTAGTATGCAGGGGATAAAAAATGAACAAGATGCTCATAATACTCATAGTTGGCATGTTTTTTAGCGGGTGTTCTAATAATAAAGTCAACTTAAATATGCCAGTTCGAAGCGGAATGATGATGGAGGTAAAACCTTCAGACACTATACGCTTCGATACCAATCCTGATCGGTTACAAATCTATTGGTTCGGGACAGCATCGCATTACATCCAATTCGGTGAAATAGCTCTTTTAACCGATCCATTTGTCACTGCGGAATTGGAAAAACATAGAAAAGCACAATCCGATCAACTAGAGGTCAAAAGAACTTTCGGTCGGCTCAAACAACCGCCTGATGCCATTTTTATAGGGCATTCGCATGGTGATCATCTTCTTGATGCGCACACCGCCATGCTGAAGATTTCAACATGGAACCAAGTTCCATTATACGGAAGTCAATCAACTCAATATATTCTCATGGGACATGGTAACTCTGACTTAAATGATCGAGTTAAGGTCGTCAAGTCCACCCCCTACGGAGAGTGGGTCCCCCTACCTATTTCAAAACAGAAAAGTGATAAGGGATACTCCATAGAATATATGGCACTGAAAACCGCCCATACCCCGCATTTTTCTTTCGCTCCCTTGCTGGTTGATAATTTTTCTTTTAGCGGCACACTGCTTGATGGAATAATCGACAAACCGTTATCAAAACCACCGACTTCAATGGACTATCAATCTGGAGAAGTTTATAACTTTCTATTTCGTTTTCGTCATGACAACACGGAATTTATCGTTATGATGCTTGGTTCACCCATGCCGCTAATAGATTATCCACAAAGCCTGCCCCCGCAAGGTATTCCAATTGATGTCGTATTTGGCCTTACCGCAAACGCTGACAATGTGAACGATTACCCAAAAGAGCAGATGGAACGACTGAAGCCAAGAGTTATCATTCTGTCGCATTTCAACAATTTTTTTCATAAAAATGCGGATGAAATTCTGCACATCGAAGGCCATCCGCTGGTTGATATTGAACAATATTTATTAGATGTTCAAAAAATTGCCGATTACCCAGGATTCGAAAAAATAATTGTTCCGGCAATCACTGAATTTGATGGTGATTTAATTAGAAATGTCATTCTCATAGATTCGAAAAAGTGAGAAAAATATAGGCCGGATAACGGCAATGGTGTCATCGTGTGTTCAAAATCCCTGACGCAAGATACCGACGTTGCATCAAGGAAGAACTTTAGGACAAACTTATTATAGAAAGCGAGGAAAAGAAAATGTTTATATCAAGCAAAAAATTTCCATACGTAGTCCATGCACTTGCCTTATCTATAGCAACCATTCTGATTTCTGGCTGCTCCGCTCCTTTGCCAAAATGTTCTGGAGACTCTCCTGCTTTGCAGGCGACGAAAGAGAAAGCAAAAGATGATCGAGTGACTGATAATAAAGTTGCTCGCAACGTTTTGGTCATGGCGGTATGTCAAGCATCACGCCTAGATTCAAACGTCCGGGGCCGGTTGTATAACCCGCCCCGCGCAGAACGGCCATTATGCTTTGGTAGCGCGTAGCCCATAAATCGAGTTACAAATAAGTCAAAATCAAGGGGGGCAGTGCCGCACTGGCTCCTTTACTGCCTTGGGAAAAATTATAAAATGAGTGAACAAGAAAAGATACAAGAACTTCAATTTCTGCTTGAACTTGCGATAAGCAAACTTATTGATATGACCGGCATTAAGGATTACCCTGATTTCATCCTCAGGTATCGATTAACTGAAAGTAAGGCTATAGGGTTGATGGATGAAATAGTTGCAATCGAGGAAGAAGTCAAACAAGGCAAAACAATTACAAGTATTGAGATTCTAAATCGACTGGGTGTTTTTTCCCCCAGCCCTATTATCGCACCTGTACCTGAAGTAAGTTTTTTCACGGAAGTATTGGAGCTACTCTCACCTGAGATTCTCTTACCGATTTACAAAACTTGAGTGACAGGTTTGCAAGCCCCGTCACGCTTCGGAATATACTCCGGAATGAGATAACACCGTCCGGGTTCCTGACGAAAGAAGGCGAGGTTATCATGCTGTTGGGTAATTAAGCGTAATTAGACGCCACCCCTAGGTGGTAATTTTGTTAGTTCAACTTTTACAATGGGGAATAATATCATGCCTGATAAATTTGTTGATCTGGAAGCATTAAACCTTCGTACGACACCCAATTCATCTTCTCTAGCCAACCGAATCGGGATTTTGCATTTAGGGCAGCCCGTTAAAGAAATTGGACCGGCCTCTACTACGGGTTGGGTGGAGATCGATGCGGAGATCGAAGGTGCAACCAAGCGTGGTGTAGTGAAGGCCGAAATCGACGGGCTGGCGTCTTTGCGGGAAACCGTATCGAAAGCGCGGGAAGCCTTGATCGCCGAAGCGATTAAGGAATGGCTGCGTTTCAAGCAGGGGCAAGGCAAGGAGTTCGTTGATCCATTCTCCGGTTTTGTCGGCGAGATGTGGCAGGCGATAGGCTTAGACCTCGACGGCAAGGATAGAGGCGTGCCCTGGTCTGCTGCTGCCATCTCGTTCATGGTCCGTAACGCTGGCAACACCTTTCCGAAGTACAAAAACTTTAAGTTCGCGGCTGCGCATTCGAAATACATGCACGACTCAATAAAGAAACAAAAAGCTGGCGACGCCAACGCTCCGTTCTGGGGATTTCAGTTGTTCGAGAAACGACCTGAAATCGGGGACATCGTGGGTCAATCGCGTGGTAGCCAAGGCCACGGCTTCCAAGATGCCGAAGATGGCAGATCGTTCATCAGTCACTGCGATATCATCGTTAGTGAACGCCCTGACTTTGTGCTTGCGATTGGCGGCAACGTTAAACAGTCAGTGAGTATTAGTCGTTATGAGAAAACGCCGGGGGGGTTCATCGACGATAACGATGGCGACACCATAATTCTTATGGTCAACCAAGCTTGAAGCCTCTCCCATATCACTCTGGCGCGTGGCTCATGGCGCTTCTAGCGGCGTTCACAATCGCCTGCGCAGGTACGGAACGTTTAGCAACTGTAGCTGTTGTAGCCCCGGCCAGGGCAACCTGCGATACGGAGGCCCGGCAGTTGAGCGAAGCTGCTGACGTTTACCCGGCCCCGAAGCCGAGTTTGGCTCCCGTCGTCAAACTCGATCAGGGGCGCTTTGTCTATCGATGCGAACAGCGTGGCGAATGGCTTGGCGTGATGTTTCCAGCTGTGGGTGAGAAGGTCGATTGTGCTGAGCGGCAGCCCGAACGAGCGTGCTCGATCGGTTGGATTCGCCGAGAAACAAAGATGGAAATTTTTGGCTAAAAACGAATCATACCCACTTGAAGCACCGAACGGCTAGGCTAGAGATGCTTTTAAAGACAAGATGCCAATAACGCGCTCCCGTGGAGCGCGTTTCAATATTATGGAGTAATAGACATGAAATTTTTCTCCCGAGGCTATCAGTCTCACAACGATTTCGGAAAAAGTGCGGTGATAGAAAAGCTAAGATTTTCAGTGCTCAACATCATCCGGCTATACGTTCGATATTGGTACGACAATAACAATATGGGCAAACAGTGTGCTATCTCTTTTACTTGCTTACTTCTTGCCTTTCTCATGATTTCACCACAAATTCACTCCGAAACCATGCGCCTTACAATATATGACGATGGTCGTTCATGCCCTGCGAACTGTGATGCCCATGTCGTGTTTGATCGTTCGCTAAACGGAACAATCTTTGCTCACGATCCCATCAGTTCTCTGGCACCCTTCAAAAAATGCGCATTAAATACCTTATGTCAGATTTGTTTCGATGACCGATCTAACAGTAGCTGCATGACAGCGACGTATCGAGGAAACGGTCCACATCCTAAAACTTTCGATTTCACGCCTGAATTCTATAAACAAAACTGTTCTAATCCGGCAATTCCTGCCGAGTTAAGGCAACATTGTAAATCGCTTGCTATTGCTGCGAAGGCTCTTGACATGCGGACAAACTGCATAGCCAATCTTAATGATCCTAAGTGTGTAGCTTTGATAAAAAAAGCCAATAGCCTACAAGCTGCCGATCTACCGCTCTATGAGAAGTGTAAAAGGGATGGGGAAACAAACTTCAACAAGAACCGTCCCGTCGCCCAACAACGTAGCAACGATTGCGCCTATGAAAAGAAGGGAACTGGCGGTCCAAATAGTAGTGGAAAAACCTGGAAACGTTTGTTACCCGGTGCGTGCCGGCCAGGGACGTTCGTTGGTCGTGATGGTCTTGACTGTTGTACCGGCAATACTTTCTCGGATGGACCATTGGGTTCCGAGTGTAAGGGCTTCTACAAGTAGAACAGTATTGCCTGATTCATGTACAGGTCAGATATTCGGCGTTCTGAATCGTGGGAAAATGTTCAAAGCCGAGTAATATTTTTATGCCGGAGAAGTGACATGAGATCTGTTAATCTTTTGGTCGCGCTGATTCTAGTCTTCCTTTTTTGGGCACTTTCAAACGAGGTTGTTTTCGCTCAGTCGTGTGACTCTTCGGGCGCGAAACCTGCGTTGGATCAAAATGGATTGCTTCCACCCAAACATAACCCGGCGAGCGTAGCTCCGGTCAATAAGCCGGATACAACAGAGCCGAAAGAATTAGTGCCAAGCGTCCCAATGACCAGAGAGACGTGCGCAGCTATCCGTCTATTCGACGCTTCCGTTGAATCGGAACGCCATTATGATCTGGTCAACTGTCTCGATGGACTGACCTTTGGTTTTGGCAATTGGCCTCGGGGTGAATTGGGAGAGTTTTTCCAGGAGCTTGACCAAGACTCTGATGCAGAAAATGCATTAGTTGCGCGTTTCTTGGAAGTGTTCAAGGCGAATCCAGATGCTTGGTCCTCTTTCAGGAAGGACGCAGGACTTGTGGATACCGTGGATACTATGACTGTGAGAACTGGCATTAAGAATCTGCTTATATCAGCGAAGATTGAAAATGCCAGAGGTCTCAAAAACCGCTCCTCTGATGGAACTTGCGTAGGACACCCGGCAAACGGCAAGTCCTTCTATTTCGACCATGCCAAATGGCTGGTTCCAACACTAGAATATGCCTTTCGAGACCCTACTGTGGTGGCATTTCAAGTTAGCTTTTGGGAGTCCGATGTCCTGTCAAAGGCAAAGGATCACGCAAAATTACTTGATCTTCCGAAAGAGGGCATATTCTTAATGGCCTTTTACGAGTCAAACCCTGGACAGGTTCCGTCACTGAGGACTGCGATTAAAGAAAAAAAGCTGCCCAAGACTTTACGCGCGAGCGGCAAGGGCTGGAAATGGGATGGCACTGACCGGCCTTCCGCTCTAGCGGGAATATCCTTGGATCGGTGGCATACCTTGTTGCTTTGGCAAGCGATGTGTCCAGCTCCAAATAAAAATTTCCGCATAAGAAACAGGAATCTGAAATTCTTCTCGGAATATCTAGGAGCTTGTCCGAGAACTAACGTTTAACTAATTCGCCTACTATATATAGTGCCTTAAAAGAATGAAAAAGCACTACATATTGATAGCCACTGACAAGCATGTTAGTTCTCGGACAAGCTCCTAGCCGCAGATTTTCAGGTTCCGACTGAGACGCCGGCAAATAAGCCGAGTGCAGACGATCGCAAAAATTGCGATCCCGCGCTGGTCAAACTGCGCCATTAAGGTTGGGTCGAGTTTGCTAACTATAAAAAGCAATGAGTTAAGTTTAACTGTCGCAGTTGGCATCTCAGCCAAATTCATACTTATTAACATAATTGAGGAGTAACAGACAATGTCCAATATAGATATAACAAACAGCTTCTTTAGCCATTATGCGTCAGCAGCAACAGATAACGTGGCCGCTTATCAAGGGATGCACCAATACCTTAATGATAATGTCACGTTTTCTGATATGGCTTATAACAACGGTATTAAAGGTAAGAAGGTCTTTGCAATGTGGCATTGGTTTTGTACCAAAGACCCTGCACCAGTTAAGGTGACATTTGACCCATCCAAAACCAGAGAACAAGGTGGAATCGTCATACCGGTCTATCAAGCGAAATATGATTTCAAAAGGGGCTGGACAATGCTATTCAAAAATCTATCTTTAGTTATACGTGCTAGTACTTCTAATCTGTACTTCATGTCTCACAAAATAATGCCAATTTGTATTTGTTTCGCATTAGCTTTGTTGCTATTCGGTTGTGCTACACCTACACCAGATACAGAGGATTTCTCTCCGAATTTCTTGCCTGTGAATAATACGAGTAACCCCAAAAATATTTTTGTATTTATGGATGGTACATCTAACAATTCAAAAGTCCCCACAAATATTTATCGACTATTTCAAGAAATTAAAAAAAACAACGATAATCGGACAGTTGCGAGATATATAGAGGGAGTTGGTAATGCGGAAGACCCACTTGACTCAACATTAGGAATAGCTGGCTCATTTGGCATGGAGGATCGTATATTGCAAGGTTATGAATTTATTACCCAACATTACAAACCAAAAAGCGAAAACTATCCAGGTGATCGCATTTATATTTTTGGGTTTAGCAGAGGAGCCCATACCGCTCGCTCTTTAGCCGGCTTGATTTCTTATGCGGGCGTACCAAAGGTGTCAGATGCCGAACTTAATAATAAGGACGACCTCATTGATATTGGTAACGACATTTTAGAATTGACAAAGGATGAACTCGATAGTGAACATGCCAACGATTGGGAAAAGTGGCAACCTGGAGATAAACCAATACTGACAGAATTAATCCGTGAAAATAAAATTATTCACAAAAAAGGTCGTGAAGTTCAACCTGCCGAAGTTGAATTTTTAGGTGTTTGGGATACCGTGCCAGGAAGTCTATTCAAAGATAAATTATTTGGTACTTATCCTGATTTAGCCTGTAAAGAATCCATAGGATTCATCAAAAGTACATGGGGGTTTAAACATATAGCTCATCTTTTTGGAGTATCTTACGGTGAGAGATATAAGATTGACTCATATCCAGCCATTCACCACATCGCTCATGCAGTTGCTAAAGACGAGAAGCGGAGCATGTTCAGGCCCCTGTTTATTTGCTCAAAAGCCTTAAATACTAACGAGGCTTTGCCTCAGACCAACGAGTCATGGTTGGTGCTAACTGGCGTTGGGAGGGCTCCGCTGGTGCCGGTATGGTAAAATTTCCACGCCGGTATTAGATCGCTGGGCGATCAGACCTTA
>JAQTMV010000181.1 GCA_028714175.1 Methylococcales bacterium | reverse complement strand
CAAACAAAGACAGTCCAACTGCCAGTATAGTTAATGGCAAAACCAGCAGAAACACTGCCCGGTAGATGGTGCCGGCGCCGCCTCCTGCAGAAGACACAGCCGACATTTCCTGATCCCGGTACATCCTGCCCAGAACCATCAAAACTGCCATAAATAATGCAACAGGCAAAAATTCTATGCTGGCAACAATCGTTTTCAACCCCAGAATAGCCAATAAAGTTTCAGTTGATATCTGCCCTTCAATAGCCCTGTCAAGAATCTTGATGAATTTTCGACTGACTATAATAACCACAATCACCGTCAACACAGCCATCAGTGTTTTTAGCAAATCCTGCGCAATCATTTTATCCAGAATGGTAATCAGTTTACGCCGCTCTGTTTTATAGCCTTTTGGCCAATCCTCTTCCAATACTGTCTCCCCTAATCAAAATCAATAATTTTGTTGTCTCAATACATTAGCCGAAAATAATGGCATATTAGAAATTTTACCACAACAGGCGTATGTAAAACGTAGCCGGTCAGATGGAACGACGGCTTATGCCATTTGGGTTGGCATTTGCTGCAAATGCCGACAATAAAATAAAGCAGTAGCCAAAAAGCTCAACAAGCTCTTCCCAAAAAACGTGATGAATTATTGAAGATCTTTTTTCAATTAGATTACCAACTATTAGAAACAGACCGCCCAGTATAAATAGAATCCCTGATTTTGATTTGAGAAAAGATACGCTCGCTTTTGTGTAATAGCGAAATCTAAATGCAGCATAGGAGAACAGTGCAATAAACGCCACAGCTAAAGTTGTTTTTCGAACTGTGCCAGAGCCAATAAATTTTAGTGTACTGTGGATATCAAGGTTTTTAACATCCAGTTCCCTCAAAAGGAAACTGAAACAAAGCAAAGAGCAAAACAAAAGAATCAACTTTTCCGGTTTTTTTTCGAGAGCGATAGGTATAAGAAAGACAATACAGCTAATTGCCAATAGGATTGCTTGTATCTTTTCAAGCAGTCCATGTTCTGCGTAAATGCTGGTGATATTAAGTATGAAGACAGAATGGGCAGTCCAAAGAAAAAGTGCGAAAAAAGCACCCATAGTTACAGCACTTACTACACCAAACCAAGTTCTCAAGATAATTCTCCGTATCGGCCTAAGCAATAATTTGTGGTGGACTAAGGTTTCAGGACATTATAAAACTACGCATATCTATTATATGTAAGGCCTTTACAACAACAAAATTGTGATCTTGCACAAGGCAGAACACAAGCAAGAACAGGGTCAGGTCTTTGCTTTTGCTTTTAAGCCCTAAGTCAGGAGAAAAGACCCGTGTGAAATCATGCCGCCATTTTCAACACGATTGCGGCCATCGCGTTTGGCTTTATATAAGGCCGAATCGGCCAATTTGATCAGACGGGAGGAAATATTATTTTCGTTTGGAAACGAAGCCGAATCGAACAAATAAGTTGATGAACCAATTGAAATAGTCACAGAAATTGAACCCTCATCCAGTTTAATAACCAGTGTCTGGATAGCCTTGCGTATCTGTTCGGCAATTTCCAGAGCCATTGCCTCGTTAGCATTAGCCAATAGAGCAACAAATTCCTCTCCCCCATAGCGAACTAAAACATCATTGCTGCGCAACCGGGTTTTGATGGCCCTGGCCACTGCGCGCAGTACCCTATCTCCCGCCTGATGTCCCCGTTTGTCATTAACCACTTTGAAAAAATCGATATCCAGAAACAGGCATGAGATAGGCTCGCAATTCCTTCGACAGCGATCCAGTTCTGCATCTATCCGCTGCTCAAGAAAACGTCTGTTATTGACGCCGGTTAAACCATCAATGAAACCGGTTCGTTTGATTGTTTCAAAGTTAAGATTATTTTCCAGACAGACACCTACAACAGAAACCAGATGTTCAACAAAATCCGTTGCCATTGTGTCGGCGAAGCGATCAGCCTGGTAACTGCCCAAATTTAAAGTTCCTAAATATTTGCCGCGTCGATTTAATGGCGTAATGGCAACACTGGCCGGTTTTTTTTCAAATTCTGAAAAAAAATCATCACATTTGGTGTTATTGTAAACACCAATATAAGAATGACCGGTTATACCAAAAGTTGTAAGCGGAAAATTTTTATTATCGAGAAGTATCAAGCCTTTTTTGGACCTAAACTCATAACCATCCTCGATCAAAAATTTGGCGATATCTCCTTTTTCGTCGACCAGACATAAACTGATGACATCCAGGTCAAAATAATGTCTGGCATCTCCAAGTATGTGATCAATCATATCAGCTAATGAATTGAGATTTAGCAATCTCATTTCGAATGTCTGAAACCTGTGTAAAGTAGCGCTATTTTGCTTGACGCGTTCAAGCATATTTTCCAAGTGGCTTTGCAACACATATAAGTCGATATTTAAATCTTTTTCCAAGGTAATTTCCCTAAGATAATACTCATCATGCGGTAATGACTGTTCGCAGTAATACCAGTTCCAGGTATTTTTGCAAAAAATACCTGGAACTAAATTAAAACTGATTTCGGCCATTAAGACAAAAATCAGCGTCAATTCCAAGACTAATCAGGAATATGAAGTTTAACCCGGCTCACCACATAAACACCTGTTAATACCAAAAAAGTACCTGCTATTTGAACCGGGGTAATAGCTTCACCTAGTATCATATAGGCTAGAACCAGTGTGGCTACCGGGCCGGTAGTGCTGATAATGGATGCTGGCCCCGCGCCGATTCTGCGTATGCCGGCATTCATGAAAAATGCCGGCAGCACAGTAGAAAAAACTGCCATGATAAATGCCAGACTATAAACACGTTCCCATCCAGAGTATGGAGGCGAGGACAATCGGGTAAGCGCAGCACCATGGCTGAAAGTAAAATGCAGCAACGTTGCGACACTGGCAACTGTCATCGTGTAGGCGGTAAACCGCGCCGAGCCTATGCGCCGTGTCATAACACCGCTGCCCATGACAAACCAGGAAAAGATGATGGCGCTGCCCAGCACCAGTCCTGAACCTGATAAGAGACCGGATGATGCTATCGACAGATGTTCGATAAAAACCAGCATTGTACCGATATAACTTAAGCCCAGCGCAACACCAACCCGGGCCGTAATTCGCCGTCTGTAGACAAGCGCGGAAAACAATACGACAAAGGTGGGATACAGAAAGATGATAACCCGTTCCAGTCCAGCCGAGATGAATTGCAGCCCGATAAAATCCAGATAACTGGCAATGTAATAGCCCATCAAGCCCAGAACGATTACGACCCCCCATTGTTTTTTTTCCAGCGGTAGTGCGGGAGATTTTTTGTTGCGCCAGATCGCAACCAGCAAAAAAAACGGCAAGGCAAACAACATCCGCAAAGCCATCAGTGTAATCGCATCGACTTCACTGTTG
The DNA here is from genome assembly GCA_028714175.1 of Methylococcales bacterium. Classification (GTDB taxonomy): domain Bacteria; phylum Pseudomonadota; class Gammaproteobacteria; order Methylococcales; family Methylomonadaceae; genus JAGXGJ01. The sequence continues at coordinate 6,443 of JAQTMV010000181.1, read as the reverse complement.
GCGGCATAAGCCAGTTTGATTATGATGGCTTTGGCTGAAAAACCTAATGCGCCGAGCAACACCAGACCATAACCGATAACAAGATCGCGCTGCTCTGAACGGGCTTTTGTCAGAACTTTATACCTCTCAGGTAAAGCCGTCAAATTTCGGCGATGGTTAAATTATTCACTGGATTTTTAATTGTTCTATCAGTGTCTTGATTGTTGATTCCTGCGCCATGATGCTCTCACACAACTGGAATTGATCGGCTGCACGCTGCAAGTTTTGCTTTGGATCGGTTACTTTAAAATACCGGTTGTCTTCCAGATAATCGGTATAAAACCGAAGCCCCAGTTCAAACGGAATTAATTGTATGGCGGCGTACAAATAGTGGTAATCATAATCTGAAAAAAACACCCCGGCTTCGGACAAGTAACTCCTCAATATAGCGGCGCAAATATTCAGATCAAATTCATTGGATTCCAGCCTGTGGCAGCAGGATCGTAAACAATCGCCAATATCGTAATGCACCAAGCCCGGTTTGACCGTATCCAGATCAATAATGCTAACAATCTGTTGGCTGTATTTATCAAAAAGAAAATTGTTTAATTTGGGATCGCCATGGATAACGCGTAATGACAACAAACCTTGCTGCTTCGCTGCTTCCAGAGCATCCGTCAGGTGTTGAAATCTGGCTATAAAACCGGCGCAATAAAGACTTTTGGGTGCAAGCCGTCTGGGCGCTTGGGTTAAGATCTGGTGATAGTGGCTTAAGTAGCTTGGGGCAATATGAAAACCGGGCAAGGTATCATGTAGGAGTAAAGGATCAAGATCACTGACTAAACGATGAAAATGTCCCAGTGCAAGCCCCGCCTGTTGGGCCTGACTAATGTTGCTGACAGTTTCCAGACTTTCAGTATTATCTATAAAGTCTAGTGCGCGCCAGTAATCATTCTGTTCATCCTGATAAAAATCACGGCAAGTTGCGGTTTTTAAAATAGCCGGGATTTTAAGCTTAACCTTCGTGCCTGATTTTTGTTCAAGATGCTGATTAAGCCTTATCAGATTTGCCATGATTTGCTCTGGTTCAGGAAAAACCTTGCGGTTTATGCGTTGCAGAACAAAGGGCGATAATTCCGTCGTAACCAGAAACGTATCATTAATCAGGCCGTTGCCCATCGGTGTTATCTGAATAACAGTCTTTGCAAACTGATGAGCGACGGAAAACAATGCATTCATAATGTTATATGGGGGGTGAAAAGCAAGTGCTGTTTGTCGTATTTACAGCTCCCTGGCCTTGATTAATGCTGTTAAAATTTTCAAGGCCTGACCTCTATGGCTTAATGAATTTTTAACGGCGGACGTTAATTCAGCCGACGCGCAGTTGTGTTCCGGTACCCAAAATACGGGGTCATAACCAAAACCATTTTCACCGATTGGATGAGTTAAAATTCTGCCTTCCCAAACCCCTTGCGCAATCAGAGGAAAGGGATCAGCAGCATGCTCCATAAACACGATGACACAGATAAAGCGTGCACTGCGTTGCTTATCAGGAACGCCTTCAAGCGCCTGTAACAATTTACGCACATTGTCCTGATCGCTGGCGCCAACGCCGGCATATCTAGCGGAAATCACACCCGGCGCTCCGTTCAGGGCATCGACAACCAGGCCGGAATCATCGGCTATAGCCGGTAACTTGCAGTGCAGAGCGGCATTTCTGGCTTTGATAATCGCATTTTCTACAAAAGTAGAGCCGGTTTCCTCGGCTTCTGCAACATTAAATGCCGATTGCGGAATAATCGGATGTTTGGCAAGAATTGCCTGAATTTCCTTGATCTTACCAGTATTCCCGCTGGCCAGAACAATTTGTTGTGACGTTGAAAAGGTCATGTAAAAGTCTCAAAATGAAAAGTGCAAGACTAAAAAATATCTTAAGCTGATTCCCAGGAAAATAGACATCCTCATTTGGGGGAGCTGATTGAACAAGATCAACGCATTTTCTTCATGTATTTTATAAATATTTGTACAGTGCTTCCCGCTGTTTTTCCAGTAATTGCTTGACACCCGAACCCGCCAGCTTCAGCATCGCATCCAGCTCTTCTTTTCTGAACGCATGACCCTCAGCCGTGCCCTGGATTTCAATAAATGCAGCGGCATCATTCATTACTACATTCATATCGGTTTCGGCGCTGCTATCCTCGGCATAATCCAGATCCAGCACGGGTACGCCGTTATAAATACCTACCGATACCGAAGCGACCTGCCCATGTAGCGGGCTGGCTTTGATCAGTTTGCGTTTGAGCATTTTTTCTACCGCCAATGACAAGGCAACGAAACCACCGGTAATGGAAGCGGTACGCGTACCGCCGTCAGCTTGCAGCACATCGCAATCAATAGTGATGGTATGTTCACCCAATGCCTTTAAATCAACCGCAGCACGCAAGGAACGGCCTATTAAACGCTGAATTTCCAGAGTCCGGCCACCCTGCTTGCCGTTACTGGCTTCGCGCCCCATCCGGCTATGCGTTGAACGTGGCAACATACCATATTCCGCGGTAATCCAGCCTTCCCCCTTGCCTTTAAGAAAGCGGGGAACACTCTTGTCAACACTGGCAGTACAAAGCACCCGCGTATCGCCAAATTCAACCAGCACAGAGCCTTCTGCATGTTTGGTAAAACCGCAGGTAAATTTTATATCCCTTAGTTGATCAGGATTTCGTCCGCTAGGTCTCATTATGTGTTCCGATAAAATGTAAACAACACAGTATACCTGATCTGTCAGTTATCCGGTTTGCAATTTATGAATCATTGCTAAAGCGTGAAAAGATGCAAGCCGCAAGGTATGGGGTTAGAATGGTATGAATTTTTAACCTTGGACATTTAACCTTCACGGGTGAACAATGATAAGAAGTATGACCGCTTATGCCGGTAATGAGGCAGACATTGGCGACTTGACGATAAACTGCGAATTGCGTTCGGTCAACCATCGTTATTGCGACATCAGCCTAAAACTCCCCGATCGCCTGCGCTTTATTGAAGCCGATCTGCGCTCAACCATTGCTGCAAGGATTAACCGCGGCAAAATTGAATGTACATTAAGTTATAAAAAACGGGCTGAAGAAGGACAAAACTTTATCGTTAATTTTGATGCCGTAACTGCATTGCTTGCAGCCACCGATCAAATTGAAGAACACATGTTGGCTCCCCTGTCATTTTCAGCATTGGATGTGTTGGCTTTCCCCGGCATTCAGCAAGAACCGGACGCTGACAAAACTCATCTCAACGAAAGAATCACTCATCTGGTTAAACAAACACTGACGCAATTGCTGGAAGTTCGCGAGCGGGAAGGCGCGCAACTTAAGATTTTGATCGAGGAACGCTGTATAAAAATGCAGGGATTTATAATGTCAGCTAGCCAGCGGATACCCGAAGTCCTGCTACTGATCCGCAATAAACTCAAAGACAGAATTACCGAACTGGTCGCGCAACCAGACTTCGATCGTCTGGAACAGGAATTGGTCATGCTGGCTCAAAAGCTCGATATTACTGAAGAACTGGATCGACTGGACACCCATATTACAGAAGTATTAAGGGTGCTTGACCAAAAAGAACCCGTAGGCAGACGACTGGATTTTTTAATGCAGGAATTAAATCGCGAAGCCAATACCCTGGGTTCCAAATCAACAGACAAGGAAATGACGCAAATAGCTATAGAGCTTAAAGTGCTGATTGAACAAATGCGCGAACAGATACAAAATATAGAATAGTGTTTCAGACTGTCTCAACCAGTCCCATGATCCCATTCAAGGCCGCATAAATAGCGGCTTTTTTGCGTCTGCCGGTTTCGGACTACCCTACAAAGGTGCATAATAGACGGGCAGCACTAAGCTCTGTTGGCATCTGGTAGTCAAAAACATCCTAGCTACTTAACAATTAAGGAAGCACTGGCAATCCATTGTTTTGAAGTGATGTATTTCTGAAATACCAACAGAATTTAGGAATCTTAAAATCGATAAATCATGAACCAGCAACAAATCAAACAACTTGAAACCGAACTCTGGGCCAGTGCCGACAATCTGCGGGCTAATTCCAAGCTGACAGCGGCAGAATACAAAGACCCTGTGTTAGGCTTGATACTGTTACGTTATGCGCAAAATCGTTACGAGCAAGCCAAAGTCGCGATTGAAGCGGCTATGCCGGAAACCCCGCGCGGCAAACTAAAACCCACTAAAGAGCACTATTTGGCGGCAGGAGCCATGCTGGTGCCGGAACAGTCGCAATACGACTATCTCGCCAATCTGCCCGAATCGATTGGCATTTGCGAAGCACTCAATAACGCGATGCGCTTGATTGAAGAAGAGTACACCGACCTAGCCGGTATCTTGCCGAAAAACTATCAGGAAATGGACGAAGGATTATTACGCGAACTTGTCCGGGTATTTAACAAGGATACGGTTAAAAACCTGACTGGCGATGTATTTGGGCGCATCTACGAATACTTTCTGATGAAGTTCTCGATGAGCGGCGCGGGTGCGCAGGAAGGCGGCGAGTTTTTCACCCCGCCGTCATTGGTGCAATTGATCGTCAACCTGATCCAGCCAGACCACGGCATTATTCACGATCCAGCCTGCGGTTCCGGCGGCATGTTCGTGCAAACTGGGCATTTTATCGAGGAACACGGCGGTAAAAACGTCAACGAAACCATCAAATGCTACGGCACCGAATTAAAGTCCAACAACGCTAAACTGGCGAAAATGAACCTGGCCATTCACGGCATTGAAGGCAAAGTCATCGAAAGCAACAGCTTTTACACCGATCCGCACGACCTGGTTGGCAAATGCGACTTTGTAATGGCTAATCCGCCGTTTAACGTCAATAAAGTGGATAAGGACAAGGACTATGTCAAAACCGATCCACGTTTATTTAAAGATATCGGCATTCCCAAAGCCGACAACGGCAACTACTTGTGGATACAGTATTTTTACCATTACCTCAACGCCACAGGCCGCGCCGGATTTGTTATGGCAAGCTCCGCCACCGATGCAGGCAACACCGAAAAAGCCATCCGTCAGAAACTGATAGCCACCGGCGCGGTAGATTGCATTGTTTCGGTGGGCAATAACTTCTTTTATACCCGCTCGCTGCCCTGTCATGTCTGGTTTCTGGATCGCGGCAAACGCGCAGAAAACCGCGATAAAATCCTGATGATTGATGCCCGCAACACCTTCCGCAAAGTCAACACCACCATCAACGACTATTCGCCCGGCCAACTGCTGACCTTCGCCGCCATCATGAACGCCTATCGCGGCGACTCGCAAGCGATTAATACAGCAGCCAAACAACTGCAAGCACAGGCCATCGAACAGGCTGCGAATCTGGCGGAAGCGGTCAACGCCTTGCGGCAACAATGCGCCGACAGCATCGCTAATATCGCCGCGTTGGACTTTAGCGCGGCGCAAACCGAACTGGCGCAGCGGCTGAACATAGATAAGCCCTCTCCAAAGGGAGAGGGTTGGGTGAAGGGAAATAAGGAACAAAGCCAATTTAAATCCCCTCATCCTAACCTTCTCCCTGAGGGAGAAGGGACAGATCCCCTTGATTACGCCACCTGCCATGACTTGTTGAAGACTTTAGAAAACCCCGTCGCCACGCTGGTGGGTTTGCTGGAAAGTTACAAAACCCGACTGGATGCCGCTAAAAAAGCCCTGGACAAAAAAGACAGTGCCGGTAAAAAACAACTGGATGAACAAGGCAAACTGCTGCGGGAAATATACGGCGCTATCAACATGTATCAAAACCTGTACACCAAAAGCCAGGTCGGTGAACCGTTACAGGACTACAAACAAGCATTGAAAGACTGGCATCATCTGCTTGAAAATTTCCCCGCCGGGCAGTATAACGATGTCGAAGGCTTGTGCAAAATCGTTGCTCTGGCGGAGGTTGAAAAGAACGACTACAGCCTGACGCCGGGGCGCTATGTGGGCTATAGCGTTCAGGTGGATGAGGATTTTGATTATCAGGGGCGGATAGCTGAAATTCATCAGCAATTGGCGGAATTAAATATTGAAGCAAATGGGCTGATGCAGCATATTCAGAATGTGGGTTTATGAATAAGCCTAAACTGATAAAACGCTCGTAATCGTTTAACTCACCTTAGAAAACATGGTATCTACACAAGTCCCAAGTCCGTCATTCTGGCATGGATGCCGGAATCCAGAGCCAAGGATGGTAATATGTCTGCAAATAGGAGCTTGATTTAGTCTCGCTGCCAATCCATAAATTCACATCCATGTGACTGGATTCCGGCATCCATGCCGGAATGACGACTTGTGTATATAGTTGGACGAAGCCGCTAACGCGGAGAAAACCCCCACCGCCCGATTAAACTAATAAAATGTAACCTCAAGCCCTCAATCAGAGGGCTCATTCAACAACGAATCATGAGGCTACAAAACAATGACATC
>JAQTMV010000180.1 GCA_028714175.1 Methylococcales bacterium | reverse complement strand
CAAGAACCCGATGCTATTCACAAGTACCGCCCAAACCTGAAAGTAGTGTTCCGCATGCTCGACCTCCCGGCTAGCCATGGGACGCACGATAACCTCAAAGTTGAACAAATAGTTGAACGTTGCCGCTGATACATTTGGAAGCAGGCTAACAATCACCATAAGTATTAAAGGATACCTGCTTGCTAAATCGTGCCACCTGTTCGCCTTTGGTCCGAGCCGAGACAAGTTCGTAGTCAGCTCGCGCAACGGTTTGATCCTCTCTGGAACATCCAGGTAGTGCGGTTGAATCGAGGTGATTGCCTCGAATTCAGTTAACGCCTCTTGCCAATGTCCCCGATCCAGATTGGCCAATGCAGAGGAATACCGGCGTGCAACTTGCGGTTCCACTGTAATTCTTTCTATGGCAGCGAATAATCGGGCTATGTCGTCGTCCCAACGATCATATGTGAGAGTAATTCCTTCCAATGTGCTCAGTTGCTTAAGTTCGTCAGGAAGTTTGTCAGGATTCGGCATCTTGGCATTTTCTAACAAAACTGGAATTATCGGAATCTTACGCTCCAGAGCGGCGCCAAGCTCGAGGCGCACAAAGTCAGTAAGATTTTCTATTCGGCGTTGTCCAACCTCATCGCGTAACTCGACCCAGTTTGGGCCAATAAGCGCGAGCAACAGTTCGCAATTTCTAACCGCCTCATCAATAATAATTGGGAAATCACTCCCAACCGCAATGTCTTCCATGTCCAGGAAGACTTGCTTACTCCCGAAGGCATTACGCATATCGCTCATGAGAGCTCTGACGTACCCAGGCGAATCGGCACGCCGGTAACTAATGAAAATTGAGCCTCTCAAACTTGGGTTTTTCAACATATCATCACCAGGAAAGTCAGTAGAAAAGGGGTAACACTATAAAATTAAATAATCTTAGTCTTATTGGGTTACCGAACAATGGCATGAAGTGTTTCAAGATCATTTCCTGGACGAGTGTTTAAAATAAATGAGGAAGATTCCCCTTTTTACGCCTTGATAAAAGTCGACCCATCACCACTCTTTGCAATCAAAATATACATTATGAAGAAGATAAAATCTCCTCGCACAAAGCTCGGAGTCAGGTCTTGTAATAAATCATACACCCATCCACATTTCCTCAACCGCAGCGCTGTCATAATGCGGTTTTGTTTTAAAGCTTTCCGGGCTGCGCTCGATTGGCTCCAAGTTATCCTAGTTTAAAAGAACTGTCCAGCGTCTCCTTTAGGTCGTTACCAGATGTTCGCCTATGGTCATTCCAGACCGACAGCGGACTATCCAGTTACATGCAGCAGATGTTTTTAGCTGGCAACAATTCGATGTTTTAATTCTTTTGGATTGAAAGTATGTAATATTTAGGTTTGTTCCTGGCACTGTCTGGTCTATTGAAACGTCAATAGCAGTATTCTGAACGACAGACATTAAGGCTGTCACCCGGAGCCGCTACCGGAACCATTTCAGAGCACGTGACTGAAAAATCCTCGTGTCGACGGTTCGATTCCGCCCTGGGCACCATAAATTTTGAAGGCTCCGATCTAATTGGGGTCTTTTTTATTGCTGCCTTCCGGTCCTCCTCTGGGCCGGGCGGCGTCTAGTTTTATATAATTTTTTCTTTCCTGCTATTCCCATCTTTTTTCGCTTTTCATGGTTTTCTATGGATTATCCTACTGAAAAAATAATTTTCTTGTTGAGCATGTTCTTGATATTAGAAATAGCTATCGTCAATTGCTCTTAAAAGAATTAATTCCAGACATTCACTCCGATAAACAGAGTTTGCCAGACAATTGTTTTATGCGCCTTTTGCGATTATTGCTCATGATACGGCCAGTGATCCGGTTTTTAATTACGCAAACCTGAAAGCGCTGGATTTGTTTGAATTAAGTTGGGAAGATTTTGTTCATCTGCCTTCCAGATTGTCTGCTGAGCCGGTTAATCCGGCTGAACGTGATCGATTACTGGCTGAAGTTACGGAAAAAGGCAATATCGATCATTATGAGGGTTTTCGAATATCAAGTACCGGCAAAGATTTCTGATTAAAAATGCAGTAGTCTGGAATCTCATGGATAAAAATCAGTGTTATAAAGGGCAGGCGGCCTGGTTTGATCAATGGGAGTTTCTATAACAATGCTTGAGGATTGCTGTTTTTCAGAAAGGCTTGAAGACTTCTGGTTCCAGCGGCGTCTACCTCTTTCCAGCTCAGTCATTATTGTTCTGTGCCAAATTCCCATTCTTCGCGTAAAACGGCAATGTGCTTCAATGAGAACAAGCTATTGATTTTTCATCGGGCCAGGATTTAGGGTCACCCAAATTGCTGCTCTCCTATTACTTTGTCAATGATCCTACCATAAGACAGAAATTTCACCTTCGATTTTCCGATAATACTGATTTAATTCTGACTTTCCAAGCTGGCTATGCAGCTGTTGATAATCACCTGATATTCCGGCAGTCTGAACAGGCGCGGCTTCGGGTTGCCTGGTTGCGTGCGCGGCGTCACTGTACCTATTTCTACAAAGCCAAATCCTAATGCTGCCAAGGCGTTAATATAATCGCCGTTCTTGTCTAAACCCGCCGCAAGACCGACAGGGTTTTTAAAGCTTAGCCTCATTACCTGCACAGGCTTGTCTTTAACGGCGCGGTAAATCAGTTTTCCTAAACCGGAATCATGTGCTGCCTTCAGTAACTTGAGTGTGACTTAATGCGCCGTTTCCGGCTCTAATGAAAATAAAAGAGGGCGTAGTAAGGGTTAAAATTCATGGCTAAGTGGTTAAATGTGTTTGTTTTCGTTCTGAATTCAGTAAGTCGATAGCCGGCCGGGTTTTTGGGCGAACGCCTCGCCAGATAAAAAAGGCTTCTGCCGCCTGTTCGACCAGCATCCCAAGTGCATCCAGTCTTTTTCCAGTCTGACCGGTTTGCCGAGTTAGTCTGATAAAAACGCGGCAACGGGTTTAAAGAAGATTCTTCGTCATAGCGGCCTTCAACAGGCCGGCCCAGGTGGTACATCAGCATGACCGCGGCGCCTGCCGCTAAAGCGTGTTCAATGGATGGCAAGACTGGCGCGGATACGCAGACAACAGGTCACTTTCCCGTTCTTGACAGGGACATTCAGATCCTGACGGATTAATACCCGTTTGCCCGATAAAACCAGATCAACCATTCTCTTAATCGACATAGTGCTCTCTCTTGGTTTAGGTGAATATTAATTAAAAAGTAATTATAAAATATTCAGAGAGGATAAGTCCTGTTTGTATCGATTGATTTATAAATGATCCTTAATCTGCCTGAAACTCCCTGAATTCATGTGATTAATTAGCGATCAAAAGCACACCCTGAACGGCATCGATACGATGTCGTTCAGGGTGTGCTTTGTATTTTGGACTCATCAGCGCCTTGCCAAAGACGGGACATGATTTCGTTGCTCTGTTGGCGGCTGCGAAGAATAAAAATAGCGACCGGGGTTATCCATTGCCCGAATCGCTGGACTTTTTTGTAAAAAAATTCCGCAGGTCCATCTGCCCTGCGGGATGGTTCGGGTGTTCAGCAGAAGCTAAAGCAGTGATATGTTTAAAGACTCAGCCGGGCTACAAGGGCGCTGGAGGAACGTCGATATCTGAAACATCAGGTACCGTGCAATCATCAGCCAATGTTTGTGCGCGTCCTGTAGTTACACCGTTCAATTGTTCTTCGAACGTTTGAAGTCGATTTGCATTTCCGTCTGAACCAACAGGCAGAATGCCAGCCAGTTTAGTTTCACCCGTTACTGGATCGTGACCATTCGGCACGCAAATCTCGGGATGATCGAACTTGCCTTTTTCGAAGGCGACCCGCCAGTCGGTCAGGCCGGTTTCCATCATCTCGATGACCGCGGCTTTTTCCTCGGGAGCGATGTTGATTAACCTCATTCCTGCATCCAGGTTGTTGAAGTTCAAGGTGGTCATATGACCCGCGGTTGCATAGGTTTCGAACACCTGATTGAGGTTCATCTTGGCGCCGTTGTGGAAATACGGTCCAGTAAACTTGACGTTGCGCAGCGTCGGCGTGTGTGCGGCGCCATGCCTTAGTAAGCGCTCTCCGGGTATCACGTTGGTTACGCATCGCGGAATGGGATTGTTGTTCGGTTCGCCATTGCCGTTGCCGTTCAATCCCGGCCCACAGATTAGGTCAAGGCTCCAAGGTCTCGGCGCCAAATTGGTCGGAGAGGTAGGAATTTGCAGCAGACCACCCGTGAACTCGGCCGCGATACGGCCAATCTTGTTGGCATCGAAGCCGGTAGCATCGCCGCCTGCAATGATCTCGGCCAGCTTGCTGAACGCCAGCGGCACGCCGCCTATTTGGTCGCCGATCATCAAGTCTTCCGGCGTCGGCCGAATGCCAATGTTATAGAAACCCGCATCGTATACCGCCGCTGCACCATTGAATGCGACCATGCGCTCCATCGGTCTTTCCGGCGGCGCCTTCCGCAACAGGCCTGGAGGTTCTGGCAAAGGCGCCGCCGCACCGAAACCGGTCAAGCCCGCGACAGTCTGCAGAGTGAATTGAGGCGTGACATGACAGACGCCGCAAGCCGTGTTGCCCGCGAAAAACCGGTTCAATCCGCGGTCGATAGCAAGCAGTGTGACCTTTGCTTTTGCAAGATTGCCCGTTACAGTACAAGTCGCAGATGGCGTTACGCAGCCGCCGATCGCATCATTCGGCAGCACCGGTTGCGCTGCGGGAGTAACCTGATTGAGGAAGGGGTCGGTCGCCAGCGTTGCCTGGGCTCCGGCCACTGCGCCGGGATCGATGAACTTGGCGTAATGCGCGGTACAGAGATTCGTCGCGACTGCCAGTTGCGCTGCGTTATTATTCAATGCCAAGAGGGCGATACAGTCTTGCAAAGGAAGGCCGGCCACATTGACGACTTTCCGGTTCCCGCCAGCGCCATTCGTTAGCGTGCCGGTGGCAATGCCGCCCTGAGTCAAATCGACCATGGTATTCTCCGTGGTCAACGTGGCTTCATAAGCCTGTACCCCCAGGCCGAAGAACAGCGGGAAATTCGTTCCAGCAGCGTGTACTTCCGACTTGGGTCGTCGCAGGTCACTACCGCATCACTGGCGTCGAGACAAACATCGCCCCCGGCGCCGTCACCCTAGAACCGTTCGTCGAAAATGGATTTGATCATGTCGCCGTAGGTCACAGTCAGGCCTCTGTTGGTCGTGCCCGGCGTTGCACAGTCGGTTAGCCCGCCCAGGAGGGAATCGCTGCAGGACACCAATTGCCCGGCGAGCGGCTGAGCCGTGCTTAATTTCTTGCCGACGTCGGCAAAACTCCGCGGATCCCAGTGCATTTCAAAGCGACTGAGAACCGGTCCCACCGCCTGCGAAGCAGCCGACGAAAACGGAATGGTGAGATGCTCTTCGCCCAATTGGCCGTTTAGATAGACCTTGACCCGTGCATCGGGGTCGCGGAAGCCCAAGGGATTGACGCCGTTGAAGAAAGGATCGGCGCGGCCGTCCCAGAAGTTGCGGAAATTAAAAATGGCGTTTAGAACGGTCGGCGAGTTGCGCGGTTCGACCCGGCGCACCGTGTCAGGAATACCTGGCGCATTAGCGGAAAAGGTAAAATTGAAGCCTTCGTTATCCGAAGCCGCGAGCGTGGCGGTGTCAACGTGGCCGAATAGACCTCCAGGCAGTTCAGTCAAGCTAGCGAAGGTGCCGAGCCGTACTCCCTGCGAGGACACGACGTCGTTGCCGTCGACGGCGTTATCGAGCTTGACCACCGGAGACGCCGCGGACGGCGTGCCGTTGGGGGCGTCCGCCGCCGCTCCGGCTATGATCAGCGCCGCTTCATCGACCGGGAAGCCTATCTCGTTGCCGTTGACGTTCACGGCGGTCGTATACTGAGTCAGCGTCAAGGTTCCGTTCGGTAACGGCAGGAACGAACTGTGGCCGGCATCCCCCGCTTTCACGCCCGGGCTCATCTGATTGGTCTTCCGGTGGTCCGCGCCGGCATGGAAATGGCAGGATGCGCAGGATTGGATGCCGTCGCCGCCGACCTGCATGTCCCAGAAAAGCCCCTTGTCCAGTTGTTTTAAGTCTCTCTTTTTATCCGTATTCGTAATCTTCGGCCACTGGCCCGCATTAGGGCCGGATTGATCCAGTATGCCCAGTTCGTTGACATCAGGCACGGTTTCATTATTCAGCGGCCTGACAATCGGCGCGGCCGAAACGGCGGCGAACCACGCACCCATCATGGCAGCAGCCACCGGTAATATTATCAGTGTTCGCGCTTTTTTAAGCTTTTTCGATATTATGTTAGTTTTCATACCTCACCCCTTACTGTTTTTTCCAGCAAAAAAACTTAACATCAGACAGATACCCAAGCCATTGATGTTAAATTCCTTCTTCCAAAAAGCATCTTGCGTTTCCATCGTGCTAATTGCTCTGAATCGTTAGCTTTTACAGTTGCTAATCTTCAAATTCCGGCTTTTAAAATGACGTTAATGCGATTTTTCAAAATCAGTTGGACTTAAGCAGCTCTTGTGCCATTACCCGAGAACTTAAAGCTGGCGCGCGATAAGGGACCTGAAGGTGGGGGTGACGCGGAGAAAGGTGGTCGGTAAGTGTAATGCCTGCTTTACAGTAAATTGAGGTATGAGTGTTTTATTAGAGATAAAAACAAAATAAAAACAATGGACTAAGGGGCTTTCGAGGTTGAAAGCCCAGTAATTTGGTATTGATACTTAAATGAGACGCTTATTAAGAAAATATTAAGACAATTAAAACCATAGCAGAAATAAGGTTTAATGATTTATGAAGCTTAAGGTATTGAGATAAAACAAGAAATTTATGCTTTGTAAAGTCCTTGGCCGGTTTTATTAAGCCAGATACCCCAATTTTCGAGTAGTTACTTAAATAATAATAATAACAGTGAGGCTAAGGGGCCGTTTAGTTTCGCTCGCATTGAACCGGCCGGGCTGATCATGTGGGTTCGGCAAGTTCAGTCTGAGAGGAGTCAAAAAGCATCGGTTCAGCTTCCTTGAGATGCTTCGGAAAGCGCTAGTGCGGTTAAATTTTCAGTCCGTATTTTTCAATCAACCGATACAGACTTACCCGTGAAATACCCAAATCCTGGGCAGCTCGGGTCATGTTGTAGCGGGCCTGCTTAATACTGTTGAGTATCGCTTCCCGGTCGGCGTCGGCGCGGGCTTTTTCCAGAGACTTAGCGATGCGTTCGTTTTTGCGCTTTTCCAGGCCCAAATCAGCAACTGTGAGTAATCGGTTTTCGGACATAATTACCGCGTTGCGAATGCAGTTCATCAGTTCCCGAATATTGCCTGGCCAATCATGTTGATATAATGCATACAATGCATCCTCAGAGAATCCTTTCGGCATGCGCCTGACTTTTTTGGAAAATTCGTCAAAAAAATACAACGCTAACAGCTCGATATCGTGTTCTCTTTCCCGTAACGGTGGTGTAATCATCTGCAAAACCCGGAGCCGGTAATACAGATCTTCTCGAAACTGTCCGGATTGCACCGCATTTTTTAGATCAACATGGGTGGCAGCAATAATGCGTACGTCAATCGGTATTTTTTCGTTGCCGCCGATTCGTTCAATCGACTTTTCCTCAAGGAATCGCAGCAAATTGACCTGTTGGTCTATCGGCAAATCACCGATTTCATCCAGAAAAAGAGTTCCGCCTTGAGCGGATTCGATGTGCCCGATTTTTCGTTGATAATCCCGGTAAATGCGCCTTTTTCATGGCCGAACAACTCCGATTGGATCAGGTCGGCGGGAAATGCGCCGCAGTTGATGGCGACGATCGGTTTATCGGTACGGTGGGAATTGGCATGTATCGCATGGGCGACGAGTTCCTTGCCGGTTCCGGTTTCGCCTTCTATCAGAACGGCAAAGTCTTCTTTTGAAAGTTTATCAATTTGTTTGAATAATTTGCACATGATCGAACTGTTGCCAATAAGGCCATGGACATTCTTATGGGCGGCAATTTGACTGTAATGGCTGGATGAAATTTCAGCCATGCCATAAGCATGTCCCAGAGAGAAAAGCAGTTTTTCTAAGGATGCAGGAAGGATTATGAAGTCATGGCAATTCTCGGCGATTAACTGGATTTCTTGGGAATCAATGGAGCCATCCAAATGGATTTCTTTGGGCAAAGCCATGACCCAATGGATTTTGGGCGCGTAATTGAATAATTTTTTTAACTGATCGAGATAGGAATCGTCCTTATGTTTATTGATTAAACAAAGTCCGGTTAAAAATTCATGGTTTTTAACGAGTTCTAAGGCATCGTTCAGATCATGAGCAATATATAGTTGCCAATGGAAATGAGCGAGTTCTTGATAAAAATCGGTATCTGAACCCCCTTCTTGAAAGACGATCAGTTTTCTCGGGCTTGTAAGCATTTGTATGATATTTTGGATAAAATCAAAACTCAGTATAAATTCACGATTTGAATCCAGAATTTCAGTGTGAATCAATCTTCCTAAGGTTTCAATATATCATGAAATTAAATAAAATTCGCAGCTTGCGAAAACAAAATCATGGGGAATAGAGCTAAGTTTTTGTTATTTATCGCTCACCAAAAGAGATCAAAGTATTAAATTGAAGGTATACTTGATAAGCATAGGCTGACATCGGCATGGTGAGTAGTGGGGTTAATGACCGAAGACGGCGTTTACAAGAGTTTGTGAGCAGCAAGTGGTAGTGTGGGAGGAGTATGTAACCCCAGTTCCAAAGGTTTTATCCGTACCGACATTATCAAGCGCTTGGAGCTTTGCGGAAGGGGCAGCATGCCCCGTCCGGCTCAAGAGAAAAGTGACAAAACTACTGGAACTTATCGAATGGGAAGGAGCTGAACGCGCGCGGCGTAGTTTGGAACGTCGGCTAAGCAGTGCGCATATTGGTCGGTGCCAGTGGTCTTGGCAAGACCACCCTCGCACAAAATATTGCGCAACAGGCGGTTATGCATGGACATACTGTGCTGTTTGGGCAACTACTTGGCGACCTGGCGGCACTCGACAGCGCTTCAGCACTGCGGCGGCGATTGCGTTTCTACGCGGCACCCACGCTGCTAGTGATTGATGAAATGGGTTAACTGTCCTACTCAAACCGGCACGCTGGCTTACTCTTTGAACTGATCAGCCGCCGGCACGAACAAAAAAGCACGCTGGTCACAACCAACAAATCCTTTGCTGAATGGTCGGAAGTATTCCCCAATGCCGCTTGCGTTGTGGCATTGATGGATCGACTGGTACACAACGCCGAGATTATGGCCATCAAGGGCAAGTCTTATCGCCAGAAAGAGGCACAGGAGCGAGCCGAACAGCGCAGTAAAAGAAGAAAATCCCCAACGCCCAGGAGTCCAGAATGAAAAACTATTATCAACTTGTATAAACAAAGGGCCGTAACTGGCCCTTTTTTGTCGGCTGAAAAATAGGGTTATTCTGCGCCCTATCACAGCGTCGATTATGCGCGTTTCTTCACCCCTGCTAACAGCAGATATGCGCCACATGTTATGGTTGTAATTTTCTTGTTCCGCTTCAAATTAATAGTCTACTTTTGGTAGTGCTACACAGGTAATGCTAACGTGGAGCAATCTCATTACAAAAGAACGGATTTTTCGGATAATATATATTTATCTGATATAAGGTATAGACCATGAACAGGGATACTTTCCAATTTGCGGCTCCAGTCGGCACAAGAAAAATGGCCACATACACTATGGCAAACAGAACTATCGCTGCCTGGATTACGGCCGTCAATTTGTGGCAGACTAGGAGCCTGTCCGAGAATAAGACTACTCAAACGAGTAGTCCCTAATTGGGGTTTAAGAAATTTTAAAATTTTCGAGGCCAAATTTAAAATTGACCAAAAACAGTATAACTTTGGCGTTAGGTTTC
>JAQTMV010000179.1 GCA_028714175.1 Methylococcales bacterium | reverse complement strand
GGCAGGCGACACGCATTGCTGAAATGCTCTGCGTAAGGTCAGAACCAGCCCCTAAGACGCCAAGCTCTTTAGTAAGAACCCGGCGTATTTCAAGAACCGATTGGACGCAGTGGCTTGGTACCTCTACCTCCGAAGGCACATACAACACACGCCGATCCTCCAGATACGCGATCAGCCGACGCGCAATGCTGTGGTCTGTCTCTGGGGGATTCCATGAAACTCCGAAAATCGGAATGCTGAATCCCGTGAGGCGATTTGCAATTTCTCGAAACTTCATAAGCAACTAAAAAGTTATTATCCAGACATGTATATCTTATACACCAAACCCGACAGAGCAGCAATACCCTTTCTAAGGCTTTGTATTTCTAAACCGGATAACGAATAAGGTTAGATTGTGCGAGCGATAGCGAGCCACAATCTAACCGGTTGTTGGACAAGCCCGGTGATAGTCGATGCAGACTATTAGTATAAGAAAATATCTTTTCGGATTTTGTTGGTTGCGGCGAGGAATCTAAAGCCGCATTTCGTAAGCACAAGCCAAAAGCGTTGTTTTGGTAACGCCTTTAGCGGATAGTGATGATTTAAGGTGGATTATAGCCTTTTTTCAGGCAAGCGCTGTTCTCGGCTTCACCATGCCGATTTAAAGTTTGCCCAGATAGTTGCCGCAGGCATCACCACATGCGGATGATAATCCAGGCGCCGTGAATGGGTGTGCAATACGCTGATGGCACCGGCCTTTCCCTGCAACTGTGGATCGTTCTGCGCGAAGGTTTTAAGGGTCTCCCAGCTACAACGGATCATCAAGTCATAAAGTGTGCGCTGATGTTGCCAGGCCAACGGCCGAAGTTCGGCCGGCAAAGTGAAGGTCAACAAAAGGCTGCAAAGGTTTGGATGATCAACGGGAGCAGTATCATTTGAGGTTCTGCCAGTCAATGGCAAAACCATTCATCAGTGCATTGATTAACTGATCGGCCTGATGGTTGGTGGTGTCGGTCAGGTGGGTGTAATGAGCGGTGGTCAGGATACTATGGTGACCGAGGATTTTCTGGACTTCGAGCAGGTCAACACCCGCTTCGATTAAATGGGTAGCGTGGCTGTGACCTAAGCTGTGCGGGGTAATCTTTTTTTTATGCCGCAGTCTTGGGCCACGTGGCACAGCGTCGCCTGTACCCCGCCGCGATCCAGCGCTGTGGTAGACAAATGCGCCGACTTGAGACCGCAGTGGCGACTGGGAAACAGCAACACCGGATACCGTACAGATCAAGTTTGACGCTACTCCAGGAATGCGATTCCAGCAAATCGCTGAAATAATCGGTCAACTGCGATTCGGACAGATCATCAATTTGATAATCGAAATACGCACCGATGCGCCGCATGGCGCGGGCGTAAGCTTCTATCGTCTTAGGCTGGAGTCCTTTGAGTTTAAGGTGTTTAAAATGCGTTTGATAATTCTGCTTGAGATCTGCTTCGGATGATGATGTCATTGCTTTGTAACCTCATTAATTGGTGTTGAACGATCCCCTCTGATTGAAGGTTTGAGGTTACATTTTATAGATTAATCGGTGCCGGGGCTTTTTCTCCGCAATAGCGGCTTCGTCCAACATTGCGCTCAACCTGATTCCCGTTGGCCAGGGTAACTTTAGATTAGTTTTTTTTATAATTCGCATGAACATTGAAAACCTGAAAACCGCACTTACTCCTTGGCTCATACTTGATACCAGGCACATACCACACCCGGGCGATAGCAAACGCTTTAATCGCTCGTTTAAATCGGCATTTGATTCGCTCGGTACTCGAATCACAGGGGCGATTTCATGGAGGCAATGATGCAGCTTCTGGAAGAACACCACCCAAGCATGAAAGCCAGCTATCGAGAAGAGCTTGAAGAATTCGCGATGCGGGCAGCAAACATTAGAGTTACCTTCATGATAACTCTATCTAATCCTGCGCTCCCTTAGCTCTATGTTTTTCCTTTTCAAAATAAATGCCCACCTCCGCTGTGGGCCGTCAGCAGCCGATTGATTGTGTCTATCTTTTCTCGTAAAATGTAATTTTAAGCGACTACATTGAGTCTGTATATATTTTCTACAATAAAAAGGCCCAGGTGAAAATCACCTAAGCCTTTGATTAATTTGGAGCTAGTGAGGGGATTCGAACTCCTGACCGGCTGATTACAAATTAGTAAACCTATTCTTCTACCTACTTCTAACCACTTTTAATAAGCACCATCAAGCCTTGAATTACTTAGGTTTTATGTTATAGTTAATCAGACGGTCTTTGAAAGACTTTTAAACAATCTGCTTATTATATGCTTATTAAATTTTACAAGGTGCCTCGATGAAGCTAATAAAATCTGTCGTTGAAAAATTTGATCTTGCGGAAAATGGACAGGTGTTTTATTGGGACGATGAGCTTCCTGGTTTCGGTATGTACGTCGGCACAAAATCAAAAACATGGTGTATTCAACAGCGCATCGGCAATAAGACGAAACGGGTCGTGTTAGGCAAATATCCCACAATGACCGCAGAACAGGCACGGAATGCAGCCAAAAAAGGCATAGGCGAACTTGCAGCGGGTATTGATACGGTACAGGAAAAGCGCGAAAAGAATATTAAGGCAGTCACTTTAGGCGAGGTGTTCACGGCGTTTCTTGATTCCCGGCAGCTCAAACCCAAGACGGTAAGGGATTATAACGGAGTGATGAATAACATTTACCCGGACTGGCAAAAACTGCCCATTACCGATATTACCCGTGATGCCGTAGAACGGCGCCATAAAAAGATAGGAGATGAGCGCGGCGAGGCCTACGCTAATTTAGGAGCGCGTACCTTACGCAGCGTCTTGAATTATGCCAGTGCTAAATATGAAACCGGCAAAGGCTTATCAATATTGCCAGAAAATCCAGTCAAGAGGTTTAGCCAAACACGGAGCTGGTACAAAGTAGAGCGCCGCACCGGACACCTTAAGCCGCATCAATTGCCAGCGTGGTTCGATGCTGTACTAAATATCGACAACGACACCATCAAGGACTATCTTATTTTCGTATTATTGACCGGATGCCGTAAGGATGAATCGGCAAAGTTGCAATGGTCTGACATTGATCTGACTGATAAAAGCTATATGTTGCGCGACCCAAAAAATAAAAGGCCGATACAGCTACCGTTATCTGATTATCTTGCGGATATGTTGACAAAGCGCAAGACAAACAGCTCCAGTGCATTTGTATTCCCTGGCGATGGTATGCGCGGTTACTTAGTTGAACCAAAGAGACAGATAGCCAAAATTGTTGAAAAAACAGGCATGCCCTTCGCTATGCACGATTTAAGGCGAACCTTTGTCACCATAGCGGAATCGCTCGATATTTCATCGTTTGCAGTCAAAGCTCTGGTGAATCATAAATCAGGCGATGACGTGACCAGTGGCTATATTCAAATGAATGTGGAGCGGTTGCGGCAACCTATGCAGACTATTACTGATTTTATGTTGAAGTCGGCTGGGCTAAAGCAGTCCGCCGATGTTGTCCCGCTCAAACAAAACAGAGGTTAATTCAATGAACATTGCAGAACGCATTTATGAAACTGTCAAAACCTTGCCTGAAAACACCGCCGCCGAAGTGCTGAATTTTGCAGAGGGGCTAAAAGCCAAACAAGCCGAGGATGAGGGTATACGTAGAGAAAATGCGCTAGCTGTTTTGGCAAAATATCGCGGCCGTTTCAAAGCAGGTAAATTTAAACGTGAAGAATGCTATGACCGCTAGAGTGTTTGCTGATACTAATCTGTTTATCTATGCCGAGTCACAAGATCAGGATAAATCGTCTCGCGCCGTTGCAATTATTCAGTCCGCGCCGGTGATCAGTACCCAAGTCATCAATGAAACGGTTAGTGTATTAATCAGAAAACATGGATTTTTATTGTCAGAAGCCCACGAAATCGCTGGAAGCTTGCTGGATTTATGCGAAGTGGTTGCCGTTGGTGCTCATACGATTCGTAAAGCCATAGACTTGGCGAAACGTTATTCACTGTCGCATTGGGATAGCCTAATTATTGCCTCCGCATTACTTGCAGATTGCCAGACACTAATTTCCGAGGATATGCAACATGGACAACTCTTTGATGAACAGCTTGAAGTCGTCAATCCGTTTCTTTAAGGTCAAAACCATGCAAACTATTACTGATTTTATATTTAAAGGCGGCTACGCTGAAGGATGCCACCGAAATCATTCCACTGAAGCAAGTAAGAGGTTAATGCAATGACCATCGATTACCACGAAATCATTACCATAGAGCCGGGCAAGCGTAGCGGCAAGCCCTGTATTAGAGGGCTTAGGATAACCGTTGACGACATTCTCGACTGCTTTGCGGCGGGCATGACCGAACAAGAGGTATTGGACGATTATGACTACCTAACCCAAGACGACATCAGGGCTTGCTTTGCCTATGCCGCCGATAGGGAACGCCATAGCCGTGTTATTGCCGGATGAAGCTATTATTTGATGAAAACCTATCACCAAAAATGGTGGCGGCCCTCGCCGACGTTTTTCCCAATTCGGCACATGTTGACCGGATTGGTTTAGGCGGCGGATCGGATGATGACGTTTGGCGATATGCCAAAGACAACAGCTTTATACTGGTGAGCAAGGATTCCGATTTTTACGAAAAGAGCATACTTTACGGACACCCGCCAAAGGTCATTTGGATTAGGCGCGGCAACTGCACCAACCGACAAATTCAATTGTTATTGAGAAACAAGCTGGACATTGTTACCGAGTTTTATCAAAATCATGAGGTTTCATTTGTCAGCATAACCTAACAAGAAAACAAGCAAGAGGTTAACCCCATGAGCAATATCGCTGAAAAAGTCTTTGAAGCTGTTAAAACCCTACCAGAACAGCAAGCGGCGGAAGTTTTGGATTTTGTTGAGTTCTTGAAGTCCAAGACCCAAAAAGGGCGGGGCGGGCGCAGGGAAATAGCGCTGGCAACCTTGGATAAGCATATAGGGCTTTATGATGGCTCACCGTTCAATAGGGAAGAGCTGCATGAGCGTCCTTGAGTTTGCCGATACTAACATTGTTGTTTACGCAGTCGGGCAGGATTCCGACAAGCGTATTAAGGCACGACAGATACTTACACAAGGAGTGATTGTAAGCTCCCAAGTCATAAACGAGACCGTGAGCGTGTTGACGCGAAAACAGGGCGAAAACTTAGTCGCGGCTCATGAAGTCGCTGAAAGCTTATTGGAACTTTGCGAAGTTGTCCCAGTGGATGAAAGTACAATTCGGGAAGCTATCCGCCTAGTCCGCCGCTATAAACTTTCGCATTGAGATTCACTTATCGTGGCAGCCGCTTTGCTGGCAGGGTGCGAAGAGCTTTACTCCCAAGACATGCAGCATGGACAAGTCTTCGACGAACAGCTTAAAGTGATTAATCCGTTTTTGTGAAAACAAACCGATGAAGATCATTATAGATTTTATGTTGAAGTTTGCCGGATTAAAACCCACTAATGTTGTTGAGATTAAGGCTACAGTACAGGAAGGTACATAATGGATGTTGTTGTTAAAATTAAAGGCCGCGATGCTTTGCCGGTATGGACTATACCGTATGTGACTGGGTGGGATATTAGTCCAGATATGTTGCTGAAACGATTGGTGTACCCAGATTACAATAAAGAAAAGAACGAACCCACTTTCCCTGCTGCCTTTAACCTGGATTCAAGTGGCTGTCCCCGCGTTATTCCCTCAGAACAATGGGCTGATGTAGAAAATCGGATTGCTATGCTCAAAGATGATCTGGATGCCAGGGAAGATAATGAAACACCACAATCGGAAGATTTATTCGATTTATGGTGTACTCGTTCCATTGACAGAATCATAAAATGGGCAGATTGTCGTTACATCTGGCTAAGTGAATTTAGTGAATGGCTTAAACGTTACAACGACTTCGATCACATAATTTTCATGAAACAAGTTAAGGTCGCTGACGATAAAACAGAATTTACTGAACGCCATATTGATCTTAACCTTGACCCAAACTTAATTTCTGAGCATGAGCTTCATTTTAAGAATACCGAATTAGGTAAAATCAAGTCTATAGGCAGCGAGGAGCAGTCGAATGGCAAAAAAATTAGAAAAAACATATTTGATAAACGGCTGGATGCCTTAACAGGTTGGCTAATCAGCCTTGGCTATAACTTAGAAGATAAAATTATTATACTGCCTAAACATTACACGCCAGAAATTGTATATACCGAACTTGGCAAGTATACCGAAAAGAGCGAGGAATATAAGGGCTTATTTGCAACTATCGAACTTTCTAGCTTTGATAGTCATTTTTGGGGCAAACAAAAAATTGTTGAACTAATGCGCGGGAACAAATCAGCAATCCTTTAAATACTGCCTGTCTAATATTCTAAAAGGGACACGTTAACGTGTCCTTTTTTTTACCTGGAACTCTGCAAACATCTTACACACTTAATTTTAAAAAGGGACAACTAAGTGTATTTGTCCCTATTTTGTGCCTATTTGTACCTTTTATTAATTCAAAAACAATGACTTATAATTTTAGTCAAGGGGGAAACTTCTTAGTTATTCTGTTTTAAACAAACCTGGATTAATTTATGTCAACTGGTACACAAAACCACACTCACACTCACACACAAACCCGCGACAAATCACTCGCTGAATTTTACAGCGCACCCGACACATCACTTTTTAATCAAATCATAATAGCGCATATACGTGACTGCTCCACTGCAACAATGGAGCGCGACCGATGGGCTGGTGGTGGGATTCCATTTATTAAAATAGGACGAGCGGTTAAATACTGCAAAGCTGATGTATTGGAATGGTTGGCACAGTATCAGCTGCAAAATTCTACATCCGAAGGGGTGGCGGAATGAAGCCGCTATCCTCATGCAAAACATGCTTTAATAAAGCGAGAGAGTGCTCTATCTGTGCGACCGGATACCAAACCATACGCCTCCATTTTGCCTCAACCGCTACCCGTATTAAGACCAAAACTATCAAAGTGCTCATATGGCTATCCATTACAGGGAGTTCGTTATGTTAGAACTTCTTAATCCTTACGAACTGGATTGCGCCGTAAAAGCGGCTATGGCTGATGCTGGCATGATAATCAGCAGACCGTTGAATATGAATGGCATGTTGCAGCGGGAACACATAGAAGGGCATAAATCAGGCTCAAAAAATGCCGCCTATATCGTGCATGCTGAGCAGCCGCAAAATGCGTGGTTCATGGATTACAAAACCGGAATATCTGGGAAATTGAATATGTCTGGAAAACGTGAGCCGATGACTAAGGCTATGCGATTGCAGATCAAAGATGAACGGGAAAGACGCAAGATCGAACAGCAGGAACGCTATAGCGCAGCGGCGGATAAGGCGCAGTATATTGAGTCAAAAGCTATACCAATAATTGAGCAATCCGAGCACCCTTACTTGATTAATAAGAAGATTCAGCCCCACACTGCCCGGTTGTATGGCGATGCACTTGTTATCCCGATTTACGATGAAAACAAGCAAATTGTGAATCTTCAATTTATAGCAGGTGATGGAACCAAACGGTTCTTATCCGGAGGCCGAAAAAAGGCTTGTTTCTCTGTGATAGGCAAACTTAATGCAGACAGCCCTATATTAATTGCCGAGGGTTACAGCACTGGCGCGTCTATCCATGAAAGTACCGGTTTTTTTACCGTGGTTGCGCTGGATTGTGGAAATCTTAAACCCGTTGCGCTGGTAATGCGAAAGCTGCACCCAAACAAGGAGATTGTCCTGATGGGCGACAATGATATTAGCGGTGTCGGTCAGAAGGCGGCGAGATCGGCAGCTCTAGCCGTTGGTGGTAAGTACCTCATACCGCCAACGGCGGGCTTAGATTGGAATGACGTGATTGTTGCGGGAGGCTCTCACTATGAAGCATTATAAAACGCTTGATATATTTGAACCCTTAAATTCCTTCAACGACGCGGTATTAAGTGAGTTATCCACAGGAGAGCCAGTGCCAAAGGCTATCCGCGTTAAAAAACCGCCAATAGTGGATTTATCCACCGCCATTAACCCGCTAATTGATAACGAATTAATACCCGTAAATCAGAAAAAATCCACAAACAAGAAAAGTTCGTCACCATCGTCACTGGCGCGGCATGCGACCGTCACCAGTTCGTCACTTTTTGAAAAAGGTGACGAACTAAACACTAAAAATGACGAATCTAAAGACGATTATGACAAGCTCAAAGATTCTGTAATAGCCGAACATTTGACGCGCATTTTACAAAACACATTATGTTTTGATGACGTATCGAACGAATGGTATTTACATCAGAAGTGGCTATGGCAAACAGTATCGAAAAAACGCGCTACCAAAGCCATAAGCAAGGCATTATCGGCAGTTTTGCCGGATGGTTACTCAATGTCAAAGCTCAATTCAATCGAGGCATTCTTGACACTGAATCTGTTAGTTAGTGCATGGGAAAGTAGGCGCAATCTGTTACCGATGCAAAATGGCATTCTTGACACCAATACCGGGACGCTTATAACCGCTAGAGACCAATACCGATTCAATTGGCAACTGCCATACTGTTTTGAGCCTGATACACAAATACAGGTGATTGACGAATGGCTTAACGATGCGACCGGCGGAGATGCTGAAGCAATCAACATTATCCGCGCATTTTTTAAAATGGCGTTGATAGGCGGCGAGGTGCAAAAGTTCCTTGAGTTGATCGGGCCGGGCGGTACGGGTAAATCAACCCTGGCGCGCTTGTTAGTGGCTTTTATCGGAGAACATAATCAAGTGACCACCGATTTAAAAAACCTTGAAGGCAACCGATTTGAGGCGGCGGCATTGTACGGAAAGCGGCTGGCACTGATTAATGATTCGTCACGCTATGGTGGTGAGGTATCGACACTAAAAGCCATTACCGGCGGCGATCCTATCCGCTACGAGCGTAAGAACCAGCAGCAAGGCGGCAGTTTTGTTTATAAAGGGGTTGTCGTGGTTGCCAGTAACGAGGCCATTCAGACAGCAGATTATACCAGCGGCCTAATCCGGCGACGTATGCCCGTTGTATTTAACCGTAAAGTCACTGATGAGGACAAGGAAAAATGGGCGAGCTTAGGCGGCATTGAAGCGGCAATGAAAAAAGAACTGCCCGGCTTGCTCAATTGGGTTTTAGCAATGACTGATGACGAAGTTAAGGCTGTCATTGGCGGTATTAACGGTGAAATGACACGCACCCAGCGAGAACACCTGATCGACACCAACAAGATTGCTGAATGGTTAAATGACAATACTGTAATTATTGAAGATGCGGTTACTTATGTAGGTAAGAGCACCAGCGAGGTCAAAGACGTTTATGAGACAGATAAACTGATTAGTGAAAAGCTCTACTCCAATTATGAGCGATGGTGTAGGGACTCAAATTATCATCCCGTGGCATTTAATCGGTTTTCAGCGAATGTTACTGATATTTGTGAACAGCTCAAAATCAAAATCATCAAGGATAAGAATAAGCACGGAGCTTACTTAAGAGGCATTGCTATTCGTAATGATTCACACAGCAGTCACCCGATGCCAGTCACCAAAGCCATACTTAATGATTCACCAATATCAAAAAATGACTTATTGAATACTAAAGGTGACGAACTAATACGGTCTGGTGACGAACCGGTGACGAATGAAACCCGCGCTAATGATAGTGGTGACGATGGTGACGATATAAAAGCAGTTGTAGAGTATACAGTTTCATTAGTTGGCGATAGAGGCAGAATATGAGCCGCGCCCTATCAAGAATTATCCAGTCTGGTTTCACCTTGCAAGCGGATGGCGAGGACTTGATTATTGAGCCATTCTCTAAACTCACACCTGAACAACTGGCATTTCTAACCCATATTTAGCACATTTCACGAATTTCCCCTATTGGCAAATTATAACTAATTGATTTAATTTAATTTATAAATAGACGTCTTTTGCAGTGCCATAATAGTTGTCAGTCCCTCTTGCGCACTC
>JAQTMV010000178.1 GCA_028714175.1 Methylococcales bacterium | reverse complement strand
ATGCAGTTTCTTCAAGACTTATAATTATGTATAGCGCGCTGCCAGTAATCGCTGGTAGCGTGCGGGGTACAGGTCGAAATTAAATATTTCTATACATAGTTAGGTACTATACATAGGGGTCGAAAGCGGCCAGTTAATGTAAGATTCAATTTTGAATCTTTGATTTAAGGGTGGTTTTGATCATGAATCGAACCGCCATTCTTGAAAACCAAGTCGCCTCCATCCGGTAGCATCGTCAAATCCGTCGCCATTCAAATCACCGAAGGCAATTTTCTCCACGGTAACTTGGTGTATCTGCGTTGCGCCTTCGCTGTACCGGTGTATAAACTTGCCATTGTCAAGCCGGATTGTGCCTAATCAGCCAATATGGTATGTAGTTGGGTTGCCGCTCGGCGTTTGTCTTGGCATGAAGAATATCGGCAAGCTGTGTGCGGGACAAATCCGTCAGGAACGGATTCGAGCAGCTAAAAGCTGGCGCCGCAGGGGTTAGCTTCATGAAAGGGGCGAATAGTACCGCATGCACGGGCTGATGAAGGAGAGCAGGCGAGAAAGTGCTCTGATTTATTTGTCAGTCGTGATGGTGATCATCCTCCATTTCGACCCGCCCTGAGAGGCGGCGCCAGATGTGCGACCAGGCCATGCCGACGGCGAGGATAGCCGCGATGACCACCAGTACCACGTAGCTCAGCACTTCTTGGCCGGTCGACAACCAACCCAAGTCGAATACGAGCCAGGTGAGCGTTCCGAAAAAGGCCAGGGCCAGAACAATCCCCAACAGGCCGAGCGATTCCAGCGTCGCATGCAGGAAGAGGAGCCAGCCGATAACCAGAACCACGCCGGCGAAGACCAGTCCGGCCGTTATATTGGGCAGGGCGCCCATGAGCCAGTGGACGAAGGACCAGCCCGTGGGGTTCCAGGTGGCAAAGACCAGAATCAGGGCTGCAAGAAAGCGTATCAGTATCCCGAGCATGTTCTTACCCGGTCGGAGCGCCAAAGCACTTTGCAACAAGCCGATGATGGCGTACCCACCCTGTATCGGGACTTAGCAGAGGCGCGCACCCGGCCGTCGTCGCGGCGGACGCAATAGCCGCCATAGTTGCAAATGCTTTCATAGATCGGGCCCCTTGATTTTTTATTGGAAAAGCGGATGGAATCGAGCAAACCGGAATAGTGTAGGAAATCCATTCCCATAAGTAAAATTTATTGATCTTATCCAAAATTCTCGCCTTTAATTACCATGAATTCAGATCCTGATGTCATTGTTTACATATTTAACCGGGAATTAACGCCATGACCAAAGAAGAACTGTTATCTAAAATCCAAGCCTCCATTGACGAACAACAAGCAAAACTCGAATTACTTAAAGAAAAAGCAAAAAATGAGTCGCAAGAAACGATTAATGATATTCGTGCTGCGATTAACGATTTGGAACCCAAGTTGGAACAAGCAAAAGCTAAAGCTAAAGAAATAGCAGAAGTAACTGATGATAAGTGGGATGATATGAAAGAGTCGTTGGAATCGGGATGGGACGAAGCATCATCAAAATTGGAAGAAAGCTGGAATAGCTTAACCTCAAAAATAAAATCATTTTTCTCTTAAAATAAGGCAATGCGCCAGGATTTTTCGCTGCTAAAATGGTATCCATCCGAATTTAGCAGTGAAAAATGACCTGGCGATTATTGCTGTTGGTGGCGGCCCGTGTCCACCACTTCGCGCACTTCATTTCGCTCGCACGCGATAAGGCTCCCGCAATGACTTGGAACCGGGTTGGATGGTACTTCATTCTGGCTACGCTGCCTGCGTCTCCGAATTTAGTCAAAACACTCGACCTCCCTGGATACGCATGCGACGTCGTACTGCGTTTGAAATAATAAACGAACAAGTCGGCCAAGAATTGGCCAACAAATAATTGGGGCCGGAGCCAGATAGGGGGCAGGCTTTTTTGCCCACAGGAATAAGCGATAAAAGACGGGAAGAAAAGCATTGCCCACCCGGCTTTGAATCACCATCAAAATTTCGCTGTTACGCTCATCCGGAAACTGATGGGTTCAACCGGGTGAAAATGTATATCGTTCACACCCGTTGCATCCTCGCCAGGTAGCCTGGACGTGTAATAGTAGTCAATTGCGCTGTCGTTTCGATTAAGCAGGTTGAATATCTCCGCCTGAATCGTCCAGGTCTTGTTGAATTCATAACCAAGCATCGCGGACAGTAGCGTCGTCGCTTCCGAGCGCACACTGTTGTCTTCAGTAAGCGGTCGCGGGCCAAAGTAGCGCAGGCGTGGCCCCCCAAAAAAGCCGCCGTACAGATCATGAAACGTTGCACCAGCAGCGACAACGGATTCAATCGAGCCCGGAATGTAATTGCCGGCAGCGTCATCCCCTCGAAAACGCGCATTGGAAAAGCTAAGATCCGCATCGAAAGTCAACCAGTCGGTTGGCGAATAGTAGTTTACTGTGAAAACCGAGGCCGCCGTTGAGATAAAACTCGGTTTCAGCCCAGGGCCCAAAAACAATGCCGAGCTTTGGACTTACCAGACCATCTGTGCTATTGCCGTTGTTTTCGGGGATATTGCTATGGGTAACATTAAAACGGAAGCCGTCGAAGCGCACACCGAGGCTGGTACGCAGCCAGTCATTCCAGCGGGTTTTGTTTTCCGCATACGGACTGATACTGGTCACCCACACATCATCTTCACGCATCGTGTCATAACGTTGTCGGGCTTGTGTTAGCAGAAGACCGTTATTGATGTTATCGTTACGGATTTGTAACCCTAAGGTACTTTCGGATTCAGCATTGCCGATTTGATGAAAAAAAGTGTGCGTGGCTTTGAGACCGGAAGTCCAGCGTTCATCAGGTTGGGCAAATTGATCGCCACGAATGGGGTCATCGAGAAAAAAGGTGAAATTCGAAAATAAATCCAGTTTGGAATATAGCCCGTAAGCCATCACTTTGGTTTCGCCACTGTCAGTCAGCTTATGCCATTCGGTGGTGAGGCTATAGCGTTGGCTGTCGCCGCCGTCGGTCGGGTCAATGTTACCGAACCGGTCAATCAAACCTTGATCTACTGCACGCCTGGGAATCTGATCGGTCGAATTCCAGTCAGCCTTATAGGCCATGGCCGTTACGCTCCAGCCTGAATCGCCGTGTTCTTCACTATAGCGTAGTACGCCGTTGAACTTGAGAAAATCGTCGCCATCATGAAGCCCAAAGCGAATGACATAAGACTGGCCGAAGCGGGCATCTCCTGCCCGTGGGCAAAGCCATGAAAAAAACCGAAAAAGACCACGATGATGTGCAAACTCTATAATGCCTTAGGGTTCATGTCGTGATTTGTGTTGGCGCCAGTTATGTTACTTTAGCGCAGCGACCAGATAGACCGTGCCTGCTACGGAAATAAGCAGCGAGCCGATGCGCATCATCGATAGAGACAACTGATTCCGGCTTGCTTCGTCCGTACGAAGGGAACGAGCCAGCTTCAATCCGGCAAACACGGGCAACACAACGATCTGGTGCCCCAGTTCTACGCCGATGCTGAAAGCAATGATGGCCACGCCGATAAAAATGCTTCCCATACCTTCCATCGCGTCAAGCAGTCCGCCGGCAAAGCCAAGACCGTGAAACAGGCCGAAAAAAAATGCCGTAGCCAGGCGGATCCACCCGCGACTGCGTTGCGGCCAGATGATATTGGTGATAGCCACGAAGACGATACTGCCGGCGATCATCGGCTCGACCACGGCCGATGACAGATGAATGATACCAAGTACCGATAACGTCAGCGTGATGGTGTGCGCCAGCGTAAATACGGTGACTACTTTGATTAAATCCCAAAGCGTCACCGTGGCGAGCACCAGCGCGGAGATAAACAGCAAGTGATCGTAGCCGGTCAATATGTGCGTGACTCCGTGCCGGAGGTATTCGCCAAACATGCGTCGGCGATCGTGCCCTGTAGTCGTGTCGTCCACTGTGAGCGCTTGCTTTGAGGTGAGTAGTAGTCCTTCATGCAGGAGCTGACCCTGTTTAAGGATGCGTACGGCAAACGTAGCCTCCCATGGGTTGCCGGGCGCGTACAGAAATTCATTAAGCAGATTCTGTCGTAAACTCAATTGGCCCGGCATAGCCGGCAACGGATAATCAAGCTCGTAAACAATATGGTTGCTACCGGCTTCGGTAAGGCCGGTCACTGCACCCGCCAGTTCGCGGCCATCGGCGATAATCCGGAAATGCTGCAAGAAATAGTGACCATGTTCCTTCCTTGCATCGGCGAGCGATGTGGCGTTACCTGCGGCGAAAGCATTGGCGATGAAAATTTCTTCAACGGGCACGCGGGCGCGAATATGGAGTTTGCCGGGCGATAACTCGACATCGAGTGCACCTTGCGAAATCGGATGCGCAAAGGTGATGACGGGAAGAAACAGAATGAAGAGAAAAAGTTTCATCGGCGGATGTGAAACGTATTGATGATGGGTTGATGTCCACCGTTTATTTTATACTCATCGCACATGAGCAACGGCACCTCCGTTCCCTCTCCTGCTGATGAGGGCCAGGGAGAGGAGCTTTTAAAAAAACGACAATGATGTGTGCGAGCATTTTAGATCGCCCCGGCTTTGCTCCGATTGGCCAGCGCGTATAGATCAGGCCGGTATGGTATAGTTGCCAAGCTTGTGCGTCGCAGCGTTAAAGGCGCACAAAGCCAGCAGCCATGCCAATAGACAGCGTCCGATCATGGCTTGTGCTCGAACTGTGTTGTTAGAGCCGAAAGCCGCACGTCTTCGACATGATTCTGCTTGAGCCAGGTAAGTACCGGCGCAGCGGCGGATAAATCCCCAACTGCGGAGGCCGCCTCCAGCAAAACGCGGGTATCGCGCGGTTCGCGCTGCACCGCCCAATTGCTCTGTGCCAGACGCAAGGCGGCAGCAGGTTCTCTCAAAAGGCGCAAGGTAAAACGTGCTTCTTCCCCTTGATGCAGGCTTTCGCCCCGCATCCTGCCGGCAGCAAAACGCGCTTCCAGGCTGGCGATGCGCTCCGCCAAACCGGGTGTAGCCAGCTGCTGTTCCGCCAAAGCCAGACGCAGCAGCAGGCCATCTACGCGTGTATGTTCCTTGAGCAAGTTACGCGCCTCGTCTGCTTGATTCTGATCTAGCAGGAAATCGGCATAGGCCCCGAGCAGATAAGCATCGTTCGAACCCAAGGCCAAGGCTTTCTTGAAATACTGTCCGGCCTCTTGAATTTTGCCGGTTCTGACAGCAATTTCGGCCAACAATGTCATTACCCACAAGCGCTCTTCCCTGCCGATTTCATTTCCTCTGTCTTCCAGCGCCTGCCGCAAAAATGCATGGGCGCGTTCAGCGTGGCCGGTGAGACTTGCGACGCTGCTGACGCAGGCCGTTGCGACCAACGAATCCGACAGACTTAACAGCGCCAGACAATGCCGCATGGCGGCTTGATAGTCGCCGCGCACTTGATGGATAACGGCGGCGGTCAGCCAGGCTTGAGCATTGCGCGGCTGACGCTCGAGCACCCGCTCCAGATCACTGAGCGCCGCGGCAAACTCATGCCGATTCTGGCGCACGGTGGCGCGCAGCAACAGGACTTCCGGCGGCGGTGTTTCCAAATCCCACCAAGGCTGAAGGGCGGCCTGAACATAGCCTAGATAGCGCGGATCGGACTCTGCTCTCGCCAGCGCCAGGTAGCGGGTGGCTAGTTGCAGGGCCAGCGCAAGATTAGCCGGCGCTTCCTGCAGTTGCTTGCGCATTCTGCGCAGCTCGTTTGCAGCCGTATTCCCCGATAAAGGCAGGCGCTCAAGCACCTGGTCATCGGTTTCAGGAACAAACGGAGCGGCGCAGAGCGGCTGGCAGCACATCAGAGCATAAATCGCAATCACAACAATGATCTGCTTTTTCATATCGATATACCCGCATTTTTTATAAATTATATCGATAATACTAACATCAAGAGCTGGAAATCGGAGAGAGGTTCATCTCTCTCCGTGTCTCCGTATATTCCCTTTTCGGCGCATACACACTAGGCAAAGCCAATCGAACTGTCGTATGACGAAAGAATTATAAGCGTTACTCACCCGGGTCGATATGCCGGCGGTTAAGACCGTCGAATGGAGTGGGAAGGAAGGGAAAGTCGGCGGTAACGCCTTTCTCGTTAATGCCAACGCCGTCGCCGACGAAGTTCGCAAAATAGTTTGGTCCACCTGCGGCGCGCACCACAATATCAGTCACATCGTCATCCGGCCTCCGTCCGTTCGGGAAGCCTGCAGGATCAGGTGTTGCAGCGCCGGCCGTGTCATGTGCGAAGGGGCCGAGACGCTTGATCTGGGCTGGCGGCGTCGGTGCCACGGTCATATTGAGACGCAGCAGCTCGGAGAACGGCCCGACGTTCGGATCGGGATTCTGTCCGTTATATTTCAAGAGCAGCCGTACGATGTCCTCGCGCGGGTTGGGCGGCACCGGAACACCCGAAACGAGTTGCAGTGCGCCCGCTACGTCAAGGTTGCGGTAGGCGTTGAGGAATAATGCCTCATCTTCAGGGAGCGTAGCGTTCCAGAAATCCTTGCGTCCGAAGCGGATAATGAGCTCGTTCACAAGCGGGTTCGCCATGCGCGAAACCTGAACGAACGGTCCCTTGCCCTCGATGAATGCCGCAGGAGGGTTGTTTGCGTTAAGGAGCGGCTCGCCTCTACGCAGCGTTATCTGCTGGCGCAGAGTGCGGGCCCATACGCCGATCGTGCCGTTGTTGGCGTTAGCCGGCTGGCCGTCGGTCGTAAGCCTGCGGATAGGCACCTCAATGGCAATGGTGTTGATATTAAAGCCGCTGAAATTGTTGACGCCAAAGGGATTCACAGCGTCGGCGGCATCCTCCGCTGCTGTCTGCACCGGCAAAGGCGGCCGGAAGCCCGGGATCGGCGTTGCATTCTCTACCCGCGGGTTGATCGTATCGAATACCGCGCCAAGGTCAATAGCGAAAGTTTCGGCACGTTGCCCGGCAAACACGCGAATACCGGTGCTTTGGTCGGTAAAAATACCCTGCGCAGCCAAGTCCTCATAATCGAGTATGGTGCGCGGGCCGATGTTGGACGGGACGGTCGGCTTGAAGTCACCGCCGAAAAGTTCGGTTCGGTCGCAACGCTGCAGCCCGTTGCCAGTGACCCGGCAATTTCGTAATTCCGTGACGGTATAGCGCTGAATGCTGGCGAGACCAGCCGCGCCAACACCCTCGAGTTCAGTGATTGGCGGCAAGGGACCCACTCCTGCAACCGGACGGATAAATTGAGCTGGGCTTGTCACCTCGGTCTTGAATCTCACCTCGTAAACGAGATCGTCGAGTCCGACGCCGGATCGATCGTTATCGACGATGAACTGGTAAAGAACATTATCATCGAAGGCGTAGTAGTTTGGTCCTGATCCGGGCTCCTGGCCGGGTATTACATTCATGATGAGGGTAACCTTGCGGTCCTCCGGTGGACGGGACAGGTTTGCCTGGTCATAGCTGACAAATGCATAAACATCGGTAATATCGGCGGCGGGATCCAGGGCAATCAGCGGCGCTTCGCGATGGCTGGCAGCCCAGCCTGGCGTGGATAGGATGAGCGCAATCAGAGCCAGTGAGGTGATTATCGTTAAAATGCTCAGGTTATTGAATTTTACTTTCATGATGTTGCTCCTGTTTATGGGTTGTTATGGATAGGAAGCTCAATAATACTTTCCTAGCCATTATTGGTGGTTCGATTTGTTATTGATGTTTTTCAAAAAGCTTTCGTGGCTATTCAGCTCAGTTTAAAATCCCTCATCTCTCTCAATATTCCCCCTTAATGGAACAAGAATATAGCTTAACAAAAGCATTGAATAGTTACATTTCAATCTTTCACTAAAACATACGTGGCGAAGAAGAAACTGGATGTAAAAAATGGATATTTTTTGCTTTCGCTTGTAATGTATAGATATACTTCAAACCGCCAGAGTTGCAGATTTTGTTGATCCACAATACTGGAATTCAGTCATTTTTGTTTTGACGGGTTCGTAGATAGTTAACAATATATAGAACTGAAAAACCTTATTATGTATTTCTACCCGTCATTAAATGATTGACTAGGTATTTGTACCAATATCTTTTTTCCCGCTTTCCATTTGTAATAACCAGAATAAAACTTCGTGTTCTTGGTAAATAAATAGTGCGTACAACACACCCTGTGATGCTGCTGCTTACTCTTGGAAAATATTTATGTCAAAGAATTCTACGCAAAAAACTTCTCCACCCGCCGAATTGATGCAGACTATGGACACGACAGAATTGGCGGCGCTACGCGTAATAATGGAAGGCACTGCGCAACATACGGGCGAGAAATTCTTCCGTTCACTGGTGCGTAATCTCAGCATCGCCACCGGAATAGCCAATGCTTTTATTGCAGAATTCGCAGGCACCAATACGCGCGTGCGAACCCTGGCATTCTGGAGGAATGGCCAAATCATTCAGAACCAGGAATGGGAGTTGGCGGGCACGCCCTGCGAAGATGTGGTGCGCGGCAAGTTATGCCATTACCCCTCGGGCGTCTGGAAACAGTTTCCCAAAGAGGAGAAAGAGGTTGAAAGCTATCTCGGCGTTCCGCTACAGGACTCTGAAGGAAATATCATCGGGCACCTTGCGCTATTCGACAGTTGCATGATGCCGCCTGAACCCCGGCTGCTGTTCATTTTCCATATTTTTGCCGCCAGAGCCGCCGCCGAACTGGGCCGGATTCGGGCGGAAGAGCAACTGCGCCAAAGCGAGGAGCGCTTCCGCGACCTTTTCGATGAAGCTCCGATCGCTTATGTTCATGAAGATGTTGAGACCCGGTTTATCAGTGCCAACCGGGCGGCGATGAGAATACTCGGTATCACACCCGAGCAGGTACCCGGCATGGTTGGCATGTCTTTTGTCCCGAATACGCCGGATGCTCAACGCCGTGTGCAAGAGGCATTTGCGTCAGTTGGCCGGGGCACCGATACCAGCGGTGTTGTGCTCGAACTTCGGCGTAAGGATAACGGCAAGCCGATCTGGATTCAATGGTGGTCCAAGCCCGATCCCAGTGGCCACTATACGCGCACGATGTTTATCGATATCACCGATCGTGTACTGATGGAACAGGAACAGGCCAAACTTCAGGCCCAGAATCAGTATTTGCAGGAAGAAATCAAATCGGCGCACAATTTTGAGGAGATCGTCGGACGCAGCGCGAAGATTCAATCGGTACTTGCCAATGTCCGTCGGGTAGCGGCCACGGACGCATCGGTATTGATCCAGGGAGAATCAGGAACCGGGAAAGAATTGATTGCGCGCGCGATTCATTCGGCCAGCAAGCGGCATAACAACCCTTTAATCAAAGTTAATTGCGCGGCATTACCGGCCGGGCTGATCGAGAGCGAGTTGTTCGGCCACGAAAAGGGCGCTTTTACCGGCGCCATTGCCAAGCGTATCGGACGTTTTGAACTTGCTGACGGCGGCACTATCTTTCTCGATGAAATTGGCGAAATTCCACTTGAAGTTCAGGTAAAGCTGTTACGCGTGCTTCAGGAACGGGAGTTCGAACGGGTTGGCGGGTTATCCCCGATCAAGGTTGATGTACGCGTAATCGCTGCAACCAATCGCAATCTGCTGCATGAAGTTGCCGAGAAAAGATTTCGCGAGGATTTATTCTATCGACTCAATGTGTTTCCACTGACGACGCCGCCACTGCGGGAACGCATCGAAGACATTCCGCTACTGGTTTATTTCCTGATCGAAAAGTTTGCAACACGGATAGGCAGACGGGTGGAGGGGATTGGTGCGAAATCCTTGCAACGCTTGCAATCCTATCGTTGGCCGGGCAACATCCGCGAATTGGAAAACGTAATCGAACGCGCCATTATTCTATCCGATGAACCGGTTATTGAGGTCGATCCGGACCTGTTATCAGCATCAGCAGTAACGGCTCCCGTAGCCTTTTACCCGGCCAACAGTGGCAGCCTTGAAGCAGTTGAAAGGCAGCACATTCTGGCCGTGCTGGAGCAGACCAACTGGG
>JAQTMV010000177.1 GCA_028714175.1 Methylococcales bacterium | reverse complement strand
CCCTATCTGGCCAGTGCTGATTTTGATTTATTGGCGGGTAAGTTGGCGTTGTAAACAACCGTGGAGCGTTTCCGGCCTACAGCAAGCGTTCGGTGTATAAGCGAAGCGTCATACACCCAATAGAAAGGTACGAATTGTCGTTGTGTCAAATAACACGCGACACAATCAAATAATAGCAGTATTAAATGGTGGTACAAATGATGTTAAGCTACACAAAGTTTCAAATGGTGTGAAGTGGTAAATTCCGTGTGGGTGATAGCAATCCCAATTCGGTGTATGATGCTTCGTTTATACACCCTATGTGCTTCAAACTCTTAATAGACTGAGAATTATCTCTCATATATCGGAAGGCTTAAAAATGAAGAGTATAACAATTCTAAAGATTCTCTATTTTGCATGTATTGTCATTGTTTTTAGTAGTATTGAGAGACTTGGCTGGCCTTTGGCCATAGTATTATTATTCTTGCTCTACATGGTTGACAGAAACATAGAGAAAGAGGAAAAGACATCAAAACGGTTGCCGTCCTATCGTCTCGAACTTCTCATCGAGCCTCACTGGTATGACATTTTTGAAAGAATACTGCCAGGTCTTGAAGATGGGGAAGAGTTCCTTGTTATTAAGCTTCTTAGGGCGACAAATAGAGATTATGACAAACTAGAACTGGCAATGGCAAAGTATTACCATGAGTTCGTCTTCTTTTATCACAAAAATACCATAGCTCAGGTTTGGAACGCTGAAACAAAAACTTTCGTAGAATATGCAGAGCTTATGCTTAGAATGTTCCCTTATTTTTGTAAATGGGAAGATGAGGCTTTAATAGCGATAGATGATTTGTCTACCAACGATGAGGAGTTCAACAAATTGATTTCAAAACAAAACATGAAAGAGAATCTCATTAAGTTGTTCTACAATCATGACTATTTTGACAAGGAAGGCGATTATTTCAGAATCCAGGCCGTATTTGGTAAGATTATGGCGAATTTCGCTACCCTTGGCCCAATAGGAGATATTGTAGATGGAGAAAAACTCGCTTCCATTCCTCTCGGAGATGTCATCATCCCTTTTCTATACGAAGTGAACAAACACACAATCTCTGGTGCTATGCAGGGTGTTAAAACTTTCCCTAAGAATATCCATGACCGTTTTACTAAAGAAAACATCACCTATTTTGACAAGAATAAACAACATAACATTGAATATAATTCAGTATGGGATTTTTCAGACAGTTTGGTGGAACATTTAGATAAAAAATGGGCAAAGAAAACAGGAGTAGAATTGTACTCAAATGAAGTTACTCACCATTGGTTTTCTACAAAATACTTTTCGATTGGAGTTCAGGTTGAATTTTATAATGACGAAGATAAGTTTTAGCGCACTTAAAACCATGAAAACGACAAGCCAAGCCTGGTAGCCAAGATAGGGGTAGAGAAACCCGGTAGGGTAAGCTGTGCGTACCTTATTTTTTACGTTTCCCATGGTTAATAACGGATACCTGTAATGTTAACTTGTGTCTGTCGCGAAATCACCCTACGAGCTACGAGCTAAAGAGTATGAGATGAACGAAAACGCACCGCACCAACACATCCTCGCGCCGTCAGGCAGTATTGAACCACATGCGCCTTTGCTAAATGTCCCACCTGATAGCCAGTTACTTTACAAGGTTATGAGAGTCGAAGACTTGCTACGTTCAATCGTCGGTAACTACCTTCACTTTAACCGCGTTGATAGCTATGCTGACTTCCAAGGTGCTGACCCACACGATGGGCGGCAGTTGCCCAAAGACCAGCACGGAAATGCACGCGCGAGGTTTGAAAAAGCTCCTGATTTTTCGGCGGCTAACTATTACGATCAATCGCGCGCTAGGACATACGCCTGTTGTTTTTCGCTGGAGAACTCAAATTATATTTGGGGAAACTATGGGAACGGTAGTGCAAAAGGCAAGGTTTGCATCGTCTTTGAGTTCGGGAGATTACGCGCAATACTCAACCAAATGCTACAGCCTGGAAATGCCGCGCTCGAATATAACGGCAATCGATGTCGTCAAATCTTTTCGGTGAATTACGGAATCATCGAATATGTCGAATGGGATACGCATCAAACGAACACGGAACACCTCCCCAATCCGATCAAATACACATATTTGAAAAACAAGAATGGATTTCACGAGGATAATGAATTCCGCATTTCTCTGTCAGCCGTAGGCATAGGGCAATTCGCCCTAAAAGACGGTAGCACGATACAGTTTCCATCTGGTTTGCAACTAGCTTTCGATTTCAGGGCTGCTATCGCAGACCGCACAATTCAGCAGATACTGTATGCACCAGACTCGGACTCCGACTTTCTACAATCAGATCGGGGAGTCGCTATTTTTGCGAAAGCTTTTTTGGGCATCCCTGCCCAACAAGCGGCAAAAATTACGCGACCACTAATGCCTTCGGCGGCCCCAGCCGTCCTGCTTCACTCGTTGCATACCCAACAAGGGGTATGCAACATAGTTACGCAATGACTCGACGCGATGTCGGAAAGCCTGCATTTTCACTACGCAAAAAACGCTTCGTGAAAACACATGCCCTATCGCTTCTGCGGACTACTCGACTCCTGTCTCGCAGCGGTTGCACAAGCTTCGCATTGTGGCAAGCAAAGAGTAAAACGAACCATGCCACTGAACAACGCCATCAACACGGACAGCCAAGTTGGGTATGCACCGCGTACCTTTATTTGGTCTTGGGTGTTATTTGGGAAATGGTACTTGGTTAGCAGTGCGCTGTTCCTCATATAATCCAAAAAATTAAGGTAACCTTATGAAATTGAAAGTCGTAATCCATCCAGCGGAAGAAGGCGGATTTTGGGCTGAAGTGCCGGCAATCTTGGGTTGCGCTACTCAAGGCGAAACCATTGAAGAACTTTTAACCAACTTATATGAAGCAGTGGAAGCTTGCCTTT
Organism: Methylococcales bacterium; assembly: GCA_028714175.1. Taxonomy (GTDB): domain Bacteria; phylum Pseudomonadota; class Gammaproteobacteria; order Methylococcales; family Methylomonadaceae; genus JAGXGJ01. The sequence goes on along the minus strand of JAQTMV010000177.1, from coordinate 7,141 downwards.
CAGTCGATTTAGAAGAAATTGAAATTGCTGAAAATGACAAAGTAATGGAGATTGCCGTGTGAAGTCCATATCCGGGAAGCGTTTTGCCCAGATTCTCGAAAATCGAGGCTGGACTTTAATTCGGGTAAGCGGAAGCCATCATGTTTACATGAAGTCAGAAATGCCCGTAGCGTCACATAGAGACAGGATGCTCTGGTTTCAATTGTTGTGGTGTACAATTTTGGCATGGAGTTTATATGAGAACAGTCAAATTTACATCGTGGCAAGATGACACATTTTATATTGGTTTTCTTAATGAATACCCTGAGTACCAGACTCAAGGCATGACTAAAGAAGAACTTATCGAAAACTTGAAAGACTTATTAATTGATGTTGAATCAGGTCAAGTGCCTTATATCCGCAAAGTTGAAGAGTTATTGGTTGCTTGAGTGAAAAGGCGCGATTTAATCAAAAAATTAGGCAACTCGTAAGATGGCTTCGCCGATAGGCAATCCACCATAGCTTTGAGGGTGGTGGCGTTTTGCCTACGCGAAACTCCACTAAGAACTGCCCAATCTGGAGTAGCGAAACCCTATGCAACAATATCCGAAAAATATCAAGCGATTGCTCCGCGAATATATGGCGGAAGCTTATGAGCGTGAATTGCACCGTGAACTGGTGAAACTGGATCTGAGTTTTGCTGAATGGCGCGATGGGAAAATAGGTAGCGGTGAACTGAGCTATCGAGTCCATCAATACGAATTCGGCCCTTCACGCGATCTCTACAAAAAATATAACTACTCGCCTCATGATGTGAATGTGGCTTACGCCATTGTGACAGATATACTGAAACGAGATGAAATATCTGCCGAATTACTGGAAGCAATCTCAAGTTTGCTTGCATTCTATCAATCACTGAGAGAGCGAGGTGATTTAAAAGAGCCTGGTGAATAATGCTAGATACCGAAGTGGTATATCGGATTTACCCGTTTTTTTCTGGTAACGACTATATAGCTTCACGAGCCCAAGTGTTTGTATTAAATCCGCTTTGAACGTATATTATAGGGTTGTCCTAATTGCCGGAATTATTTGATGGATACGATCAGCATCCGCGGTGCCAGAACCCATAACCTGAAAAATATTGATATTGATTTACCCAGAGATAAACTCATCGTTATCACCGGGCTTTCCGGTTCGGGTAAATCATCACTTGCATTTGACACCATTTATGCCGAAGGCCAACGACGCTATGTAGAATCGCTTTCTGCCTATGCCCGCCAGTTTTTAGCCATCATGGAAAAACCGGATGTTGACCATATAGAAGGCTTATCGCCGGCCATTTCCATCGAACAAAAATCCACCTCGCACAATCCGCGTTCAACCGTCGGCACAATCACCGAGATCTATGATTATTTAAGGCTGTTATATGCCCGGGCAGGCACACCGCGTTGCCCTGAACATCAGACTTCACTGGAAGCGCAAACGGTGAGTCAAATGGTTGATCACATTCTGGCGCAACCGCCGGATCAACGCTGGATGTTGCTGGCTCCCGTGGTCAATGACCGCAAGGGTGAATACACACAGTTACTGGATGATTTGCGTGCCCAGGGCTTCATACGCGCCCGCATTGATGGCGTAGTCTATGATCTGGATGAAGCCCCTGCCTTGGACTTGAAAAAGAAACATACGATAGAGGTTGTTGTTGACCGTTTTAAGATTCGTGACGATATTGGTTTAAGATTATCCGAATCCTTTGAAACCGCCTTACGCATGGCTGACGGCATTGCTATCGCCGCCTGCATGGATGATGAAACAGAACTGTTGTTTTCCGAGCGTTACGCATGCCGTCATTGCGGCTATAGTCTGACCGAACTGGAACCGCGCATTTTCTCATTTAATAACCCCAAAGGCGCATGCAACAGCTGTGATGGTTTGGGAGTAAGGCAGCATTTTGACGCTGATCTTATTGTGCATAATCCTGATATCAGCCTTGCCGGCGGAGCCATTCGCGGCTGGGATCGGCGTAATGCCTATTACTATCAAATGATTTGTTCATTGGCCCAGCATTACGGCTTTGATCCCGAAGTGCCGTTTTCTGAACTGTCTAAAGAAGCTCAAGACGTTATACTTTACGGCAGCGGCGGTGCGGCCATCGAGTTTAAATTCCTGACCGGAACCGGGTCAACCAAAAAAAAGAAACATCGTTTTGAAGGCATTATTGCCAATATGGAACGGCGTTACCATGAGACCGATTCAGTTATGGTACGTGAAGAACTGGCGAAATACCTGTCTCAAAAGCCTTGTAATGTTTGCAATGGTGCAAGACTCAATATCGCGGCCAGAAATGTTTTTATTGAAGAACTGCCAATACATCAGGTTACCCACTTACCCATCCGCAAATCCTTGGCTTTTTTCCAGCAGCTTGACTTGCCAGGTAAACGCGGCGAAATTTCGGTAAAAATCATTAAAGAAATTCAGGAACGACTGGAATTTCTGGTCAATGTAGGGCTGGACTATTTAACCCTGGATCGCAGCGCGGATACGCTCTCAGGCGGTGAAGCGCAGCGTATCCGCCTCGCCAGCCAAATTGGCGCCGGTTTGGTCGGCGTCATGTATGTGCTTGATGAACCGTCAATCGGTTTACATCAACGCGACAACCAGCGTTTGCTCAATACCTTGTTTCGTCTCCGCGATTTAGGCAATACCGTTATCGTTGTTGAACATGATGAAGATGCCATACGTTCGGCCCAGCATATTGTCGATATAGGCCCCGGCGCGGGCGTTCATGGCGGACGCATCATTGCCCAAGGCACACTGGATGATATTCTTAACAGTGAAGAGTCATTAACAGGCCAGTATTTATCAGGGAAAATCGGCATTACCATTCCCGATTCATTAACACCGGTCGATAAAGACAAACAAATCACTATCCGCAATGCTTATGGAAATAATCTGAAGAATGTCGATATTTCTTTTCCTGTTGGTTTGTTGACCTGCGTCACCGGCGTATCGGGGTCTGGTAAATCGACGCTGGTGAACGATACCTTGTACTGCCATGCCGCACGTTTAATCAACCGTGCCGGCATCATTCCCGCTCCCTGTGATGCCATTGAAGGCCTGGAGCATTTTGATAAAGTCGTTGATATAGACCAAAGCCCGATAGGCCGCACACCGCGCTCTAATCCTGCAACCTATACAGGGCTGTTCACGCCGATCCGTGAGTTATTTTCGGCTACTCCTGAAGCCCGCTCACGCGGTTATACACCCGGCCGATTCAGTTTTAATGTTAAAGGCGGCCGCTGTGAAGCCTGTAAAGGCGATGGCGTTATTAAGGTTGAAATGCACTTTTTGCCTGATATTTTTGTCCATTGTGATGTATGCAACGGCAAACGTTATAACCGTGAAACGCTGGAAATACGCTATAAAGGCAAAACCATTAATCAGGTGCTGGATATGACCGTAGAAGATGCAGCTGAATTTTTCAGCGCCGTCCCAGCATTAGCCCGCAAATTAGCCACTTTATCAGAGGTGGGTTTAAGTTATATCACTCTTGGGCAAAATGCGACCACCCTTTCCGGCGGCGAAGCGCAGCGGGTAAAACTCGCCAAAGAACTTTCAAAACGCGATACCGGCAAAACTTTATACATCCTGGATGAACCCACTACAGGTTTGCATTTCCATGACATAAAACAATTGCTGGGTGTTTTACACACACTGCGCGATCACGGCAATACCGTCATTGTCATAGAACACAACCTGGATGTGATTAAAACAGCCGACTGGCTGATTGATATGGGCCCTGAAGGAGGAGACGGCGGCGGCACACTAGTTGCTGAAGGATCGCCGCAGCAGGTTGCTGAAAATGAAGCATCGCATACAGGGTGGTATTTAAAGCGGTTTTTTGAGGGCAAAACAGCAAGTAGCCCGAATGAGGCTTAGCGAAATAGGGATTTTGCGATCACCCCTGATTCCGCCAAATCCATCCAGGCTGCGCTAACCAGCTTTTTCTTAGGAGTGGAAAGGAGTTTGAAATTAAATCCGTTCCTAATATTTCAAAACATTTTACCAGGAAAAGTTTATGATTTTTCCTTTCAAACACTATCAAGGGCTTCGACAGGACCCTTCGACAGGACCCTCCTGAGCATAGCCGAAGGGTTGAGGACAAGCGCTGGTTGTGTGGAATTTATTCACTTTTTTCCGTTCTTGGGGAGCCTGTCGGTTTCATTCAGGAAAGTCCTGTCGAATCACATACATGCTTCTTGAAAAACCTCAATATCTTATCCACAATAGCAATTTAATTTTTTCAGCAATTTCTGAAAAAGAAAAACGGGACTCAATTCATGCTGGAAAATGAAGTTACACACAGAGACATTAAAGGCCTACAACAGCTGTTTTATTTCGGAATACTCGTTTAAAAGTTGTTGCCGGAACGCTTCAATTGCATCTTCATTATGGCGTTCAGCTCTGGGTACGGGTACTATAATTTCGCTGATGACAGCCATCGGCGCGGCCGACAAAAAGATAAGCCGGTCGGCCAGTGCAATGGCTTCACGCAGATCATGGGTAACAAATAAAACAGTATGCGGCCGTTGCTGCCACAGTTTCAGCAACAGTTCCCTGACCTGCCTTGCTGTCGGTGCATCCAGTGATACAAACGGCTCATCCATCAACAAAACATCAGGTTCGATGGCAAAACCACGAATGATTGCAACTCTGCGGCTCATGCCTAATGACAAGCGCTCGGGGTAAACGTTTTGTGCCTGGGTTAGTTGCATGACTTCAAGCATTGGATCGATGATTGCCGGAGATTGATGTTTCTCCAGCGCCAGTTCAATATTTTCTCTTACTGTCCGCCAGGGCAGAAGACGCGGATTCTGGAAAATATAGCCGATTTGGGGATGTGTGTACTGCTGGCCAACCAGGATTTCACCCTCATAATCAGTATCCAGGCCGGCAATTATATTTAACAGCGTTGTTTTTCCACAGCCAGAGGGCCCGACCAGGCAAACAAATTCACCCGTTTTGAAAGATAAGTTGAGGTTGGCAATGGCCAGATGATGTCCGGCTTGTCCTACTGCCGGATACGTTTTGCTATGGATGTTGATCTGGATCTGAGTCATTTTATCGCCGCCACCGCTGGGATTTTTTGTCCAGCGGTTTTAAGATCATCAGCTCTATCAGCTGAATAACCGAGACAAAAGCGATGGTATAAGCCAGAATGCCGGCAACATCAAACAATTGAAAGAACAAATGCAACTGATAACCCATGCCGTTGCTGCGGCCTAATAACTCGACCACCAGAATAATTTTCCAGATCAGTGCCAGACCTGAACGGGTTGCTCCCATAACAAAGGGATGCAATTGCGGCCAGATGACATGAACAAGGGTTTTTCGTCTACCGAAATGATAGCAATGCGCCATATCCAGTAAATCCTGATCCAGTGTGCGTGTACCTTCCCGGATGGTCACGATAACATTGGGCAGTTTGTTGATAACAACTGCTAGTATAGCGGCTGATTCGACCAGACCAAACCAGACATAGCACAAGATGATAGTAACCAGCGCCGGGATATTCAGGAAAATGACCAGCCAGTTATCAAAGAAAGCATCCAGTTTTTTATTGCGTCCAAGGACTATGCCGATTGCGCAACCTAATAACATCGCGATAGAAAAGCTCACCACCAGCCTGAGTAAGGTAACGCCAAGGTGAAAAAGGAGTTGTCCCGACACACAACCTTGCCAAAAGACTACAGCCACTTTTTCCGGTGTCGGCAGCGTGTTACTGTTTAAATAAACAGCCAAACCTTGCCATATTGCTAAAAAAACCAGGAATGACAGACCGGGCAATAATTTATTAAGGCTGTTCAAAACGTAGTTTGTTATTCAACTGACCAGAATGTACCGGGTTGCAGATTTTCTGATTGTCCTGTTAACTGGTTGTTGCTTAAGTTGCGGAGCATCGTATAGATGCGGCCTGCAGCTTGCTGTTCCTGCTGACCCCAATGCTCGATACCGCCTTCACAATAACGCTGGCGCAATATACTTTGGGTGGGTAAATCATCTGTCCGGGTTAAAGGAATGATTTTTTGCCAGGCGGCATCAGATGAACACAGCTGATTTTTAGCCTGTTTGCTGGCTTTAAAGAAACTGTTAACAGCCTGTTTATGATTTGCTGCCCAGCTTTGCTTGAACACATAACCGATGCTTGGTACATTTTCAGTTATACCTAAGCCTTTTAGAATACCTTTGCCATCAATTATCTGACGATAGCCCTGTGCTTCAAGTCTTGCGGCAAAGTGCCAGTAATTGAGAACGGCATCGACGCGGTTTTGTTTGATTTGCTCATTGATTAAAGGTGGCGCGCCAAAGGTTTTTTCCACGGACGCATTCAAATCCATTTGCTCTTTTTGTGCCAATGCCTGTAGTAATAACCAGTTTTTATCCAGTTCCCCGCCGGCAATGCCAAGGCGTTTTTCTTTAAGGTCTTTTATGGAATGAATAGGGCTTTTTTCTGCTACCACCAGTGCGCCCGAGGTATTTGAATAGGGATAAAAAGTAAAATCAGCGCCGGTAGCACGGAGTCTGGAAACCCATATCCAATCAGAAACGATCATATCGACGGCTCCTGACTGGAGAGCAATCTTGCCTGCTTCCGCATTGGCGACATGTTGTATTTCCAGCTGAAAATCAGCTGACTTTGTCTTCGGATCATCTTGTAAAGCCGATAATTCCCATTCGAGCGTACCAAAAGCCTGAACGCCAATACGTATCGTGGTTTTTTCCGCAGCAAAGCTGCTGCATGATACAAACAGGTATAACCCAATTAACAAGAGCTTAAGTTTCATAAATATTAATCGCAAGAAGTGAAATTTTAAAAGCTGCTTATATTATCCTAGAAAAGGCCGTTACACACCATAGAGTCTCTTCCAGTGCAAAATGAGTCAGAGACTAGGGAGTGCTGTATTTCTAGCGAAAAATGAGTCTGACAACCACTTAAATCTTGTTCATGACAGACTCAGTTTTTCCCAACCCGATCCGGGTGTAGACCTGGTTGTGACAGCCAACATCATAATTTGATTATTTTTTTCTAAATGGAATGACATTCTCTGGCAATGTAATTTTTTCAATATACGTCTTTGACAGAACATCCCAGCCTTTATCA
>JAQTMV010000176.1 GCA_028714175.1 Methylococcales bacterium | reverse complement strand
CTGCCACCGCAAGATTGTAAACTTTATCTTTGTTATCCATGGATTTGAAAAATGAATATTTTTTTAACGCAGTTAAAACGAATTGATATGTAAAACATGTTATAGAACGGCTTTTGGATAGGAACCCAATAATTTAAACATCTTAACGTTTTCTTTCACTCTGTCTAAAGACTGAGCAATAACTTTATCTTCACTATGACCTTCTATGTCAATAAAAAAAACATAATCCCATAAACCCTGACGTGAAGGTCTGGACTCAATATGAACCATGCCTATGCCAAATTTTGCGAAAGGCTCAAGGATTTTATGCAATGCTCCAGGCTGGTTACCTGTAGAAACAACCAATGAGGTTTTATCGTTGCCCGTAGGAGACGGTGATTGTTGGCCAATAATAATAAAACGGGTAGTGTTATTGGGCTCGTCCTCAATATTTTTTTCAATAATCGTCAGGTTATAAATTTCAGCTGCAACAATGCCCGCAATCGCGGCGGTGTGTTTATCAATCGACGCCAATCGCGCTGCCTCGGCATTACTATTGACAGCAGTATGCCGGGCATGAGGCAAATGCTTATCCAGCCACTGCCGGCACTGAGCCAGTGATTGCTGATGAGAAAAAACCTCAGAGATTTCAGCCAGACTTGTTGCGTGCCCCATCAGGTTTTGATGCACTCTGATTTCAACTTCACCGCATATTTTCAAAGGTGAAGTCAAAAATCTGTCCAAGGTATAACTGATGACACCTTCAGTAGAATTTTCAACCGGAACCACACCGAACTGACAGTAACTACACTCCACTGCACTAAATATCTTGTTTATTGTTGTAACGGGGATCGTTTTGACAGCATGGCCAAAGTGCTTGAATGCCGCCTGCTGGGTAAATGTGCCTTCAGGACCTAAGAAAGCAATATCCATTGGCTTTTCCAGAGCTAAACAGGCGGACATCAGCTCTCTGAAGAAACGCACAGCGGTATTATCAGACAACGGCCCCTGATTTAATTCCATAATTCGTCTTAAAACCAGTGACTCTCGATCCGGGCGATAAAAAGTACCTTGCTCGCCTTGAGCGATTTTGGTTTTGGCCACTTCCACCGCACAAGCCGCACGCTGATTAATCAATTGCAGAATCTGCTCATCGATTGCATCAATTTTGTCTCTTAATTCAGAAAGGGGGGTGGGGGTGACTGATGACATTGCGCTGCCCTGTGTTAATGAGTTCCGTTTAATGGGTGCGTTCAAATTCGGCCATAAAATCTATCAAGGCAAGCACACCCGCCTCTGGCATCGCATTGTAAATACTTGCCCGCATACCGCCCACTGAACGATGACCTTTTAATTCAAACAGCCCATTGGCTTCGGCAGCTGCAAGAAACGGCTTATCGAGGCTTGCATCGGCCAGAATAAACGGTACATTCATTCTTGAACGTGACGCTAGTTCTACAGGATTATGATACAAAGCCGATTGATCGATAGCCTGGTAGAGTTTTGCAGCCTTAACAATATTGCGTTGCTCAATTGCTTCTACACCGCCCTGTGTTTTCAGCCATTTAAGCACCAGTCCGACCAGATACCAATTGTAGGTCGCCGGGGTATTTAACATGGAACCATTGTTTGCCTGGCTTTCATAGTTAAATACCGAAGGCGTGGTTTTACTGGCGTGACCAATCAAATTATCTCTGACAATCACCACGGTAACGCCCGCAGGCCCCATATTTTTCTGGGTCCCGGCATAAATCAAACCATACCGGCTGACATCAATCTGGCGCGATAAAATATTTGATGACATATCTGAAACCAGCGTCAAGCCTTTGGCATCGGGTGTTTCCTGAAATTCCACGCCATGAATGGTTTCGTTAGAGGTATAGTGCAAATATGCCGCTTGTTCATCCAGAACCCAGGTTGATGCCTCCGGAATAGTGGTATACTTGGTATCTTCAGAACTGGCGCTGACTACCACATCACAATAACTCATCGCATCTTTGATGGCTTTTTCAGACCAGGCACCCGTTTTAATGTAACAAGCTTTGGCTTTGCCATTCAAAATATTTTGCGGAATCAATGAAAACTGCGCCGACGCGCCACCTTGCAAAAACAACACCTTATAATTATCAGGAATAGCCAGCAATGCTCTCAAATCGCTTTCAAGTTCTTCGGCAATCATCAGGAAATGCTTGCCTCTATGGCTCATTTCCATAACCGACATGCCGCTATCGCGCCATTCCAGCATTTCTTGTTGCGCTTGCTGCAATACCGGTTCAGGAAATGCTGACGGGCCAGCACTAAAATTATAAACTCTGGACATTATTTTCTCATTGTTAAATTGTAAAAATGGAATTACTTTAACACCCCAGGTGGGGTTGATGCTGTTTCAACCCAGCATTCACTTGGCCAATGTGCCGGGTTGCGAAAAAATGCACCCTGACTTGTAACGAATAAAACTTATTCTTCGTCTGATCTTATGTCATCGTTGACACTGTCACCTGAATCCGAATCATCGTCAAACGCTAAATCATCTTCTAATACCGCCTCAACATCATCTTCATCTTCGCCCGCCAAGCCTTCAATACGGTCAACGCCAATAACTTTTTCTTTTTTATCCAGGCGAATAATCGTTACCCCCTGGGTATTTCTGCCAACCACGGAGATACCATCCACGCGGGTGCGCACCAAAGTGCCGCCATCGGTAATCAGCATGATTTCATCGTTATCATTAACCAGCACTGCACCGACTACGGCGCCGTTACGGGCTGAAGTTTGTATCGCAATCAGTCCCTGTCCGCCGCGTTTATGACAGGTAAACTCTTCAAGCCTGGTGCGTTTACCGTAACCGTTCTCGGTAATATTCAGAACGGTGCCTTCGTTGGCAATAATCAGGGAAATGACTTTTTGTCCTTCCTGCAAGCGCATTCCACGTACGCCTGATGCGGTTCTACCCATTGAGCGCACATCGGTTTCATTAAAGCAGACTGCTTTACCGGTACTGCCAAATAATAAAACATTTTGTTGACCATCAGTCACAGCAACACCAACCAGTGTATCGCCTTCCCGTAAATCGATGGCGATTTTACCGGTAGTGCGTTGACGCTCGAACTCATTTAAAGGCGTCTTTTTAACCGTACCGGCAGAAGTTGCCATAAATATGAATTTATTTTCGGTAAATTCACGGATTGGCAAGATGGCATTAATTTTTTCACTTTGTTCCAGCGGCAATAAATTAACGAAGGGCTTGCCTCTCGCCGCGCGACTGGCAACGGGTAATTGATACACTTTCAGCCAATAGACTTTACCCAATGAAGAGAAACATAAAATGGTATCGTGGGTATTGGCAACAATCAGCTTTTCAACATAATCCAGCTCTTTTGTGGCTGTTGCTGATTTGCCACGGCCGCCACGACGCTGCGCCTTGTAATCGCTCAAAGGCTGAGACTTGACATAACCTTCATGGGACATCGTAACCACCATGTCCTCTTCGGTAATCAGATCGCCATCGGACAGGTCAGAATGGCTTTGCATAATTTCGGTACGGCGCGGGTCGGAATATTCTTCCCTGATAGCAACCAGTTCTTCCCTGATAATTTCCATCAACCGGATATCACTGCCAAGAATTGCCAGATGCTCATCGATTTGTTCCAGTAACTGTTTATATTCATTGACTATCTTATCCTGCTCCAGGCCTGTCAAGCGATGCAGGCGCAAATCAAGAATAGCCTGAGCCTGGGTTTCAGAAAGGCGATAAATGCCACCATGAATTCCGAATTCTTCAGCCAAATCATCCGGCCTGGAGCGAGCAGCATCGGCCCGTTCCAACAGCGAAGCAACGAGTCCTGCATTCCAGGTTCGTGCCAACAGGCCTTCTTTAGCTTCGTCCCGGTTGATTGATGTTTTGATCAGCTCGATCATTTCATCAATATTTGCCAAAGCAACAGCAAGCCCTTCCAAGACATGCGCTCTTTCGCGGGCTTTACGCAGCAGATAAATCGTTCTGCGCGTAACAATTTCCCTGCGGTGATCAATAAACGCGCTGATAATCTCAATTAGACTCATACAGTGCGGACGGCCATCCAGCAAGGCAACCATATTAATGCCAAACACTGTCTGGAATTGGGTCTGCTTGTAAAGATTATTCAGCACCACCTCCGGCATTTCACCACGGCGCAACTCGATCACCAAACGCATACCGTCTTTGTCCGACTCATCGCGAATCGCGGAAATACCTTCGAGCCTGCCTTCCTTGACCAGATCGGCAATTTTAATTTGCAAAGTGGCCTTGTTTACCTGATAAGGCAGTTCAGTAGTAATAATCGCCTGCCTGCTGCTGTCACCTATATCTTCAAAATGACAACGCGCACGTAAATAAATCTTGCCGCGGCCAGTCGTATAAGCGCTATAAATTCCCGATGCACCATTTATAATGGCGGCGGTAGGAAAATCAGGCCCCGGAATATACGCCATCAGGTCATGAACAGTCACCTCAGGGTTATCAATCATTGCCAGACAGGCACTGACAACTTCAGCCAAATTATGCGGCGGTATATTGGTCGCCATACCGACGGCAATACCTGATGAACCGTTAACCAACAAGTTCGGTACGCGGGTAGGCAATACCTCGGGCTGTATCTCTGATTCATCATAGTTAGGGATAAAATCGACCGTTTCTTTGTCGAGATCCGCCAGCAGTTCATGGGCAATTTTCGCCATGCGCACTTCGGTATAACGCATAGCCGCAGGGGGATCGCCATCAACCGAGCCAAAGTTGCCCTGCCCGTCAATCAGCATATAGCGCATGGAAAAAGGCTGCGCCATACGCACCATCGTGTCATAAACCGCCGTATCGCCATGCGGATGATATTTACCGATGACATCACCGACAATACGTGCCGATTTTTTGTAGGGTTTGTTCCAGTCGTTGCCTAACTCACTCATCGCATATAACACTCGGCGATGCACTGGCTTAAGGCCATCCCTGACATCCGGAAGGGCGCGGCCAACGATAACACTCATGGCGTAATCGAGGTAGGACTGTTTCATCTCGTTTTCGAGATTGACAGCAATAATTTCTTTAGCGAAGTTTGACATTGATCCCTATATAAACTGTGAACCGATAACATCGTATCGGCATGGTTTCTTGACTGAATACAACCGCGCCGTTCCTGATTCCATGTATTTAGTGCGGCTATATGCCTTTAAATAAACTTACGATTATAGCAAATAGTCGACAGTGAGTCGAAGGTGATGATGCTTTAAAAGTTAAGCAAAGATTTCAGCCAGGAAATTTTCCATTGCCAGCCATGACCGTCTGTCTGCAGCAGGCTGATAAACTGTGCCAAAGCCGGGATTATTGGCGGCCGGATTGGTAAAAGCGTGCATGGTATTGCCGAAGGTATGCAGTTGCCAGTCCGCGCCCGCTTTCGTCATCTCCTGCTCAAAGGCAAGCACTTGCTCAACAGGAACCAGAGGATCATCATGACCATGCAAGGCTAAAATCTTTGCCTTAATAACATTGCCCTGAGTATTTCCCGGCGCACCCAGCAAGCCATGAAAACTAACCACACCTTTAAAATCAGCGCCGGATCTGGCTAAATCAAGCGAGCACAAACCGCCAAAACAAAAACCAATCGCGGCAATATTATTGTCATCAACCCAGGGCATTAATTTCACTGCATGAAAAGCCGCCTGCATGCGCTTTTGCAGCATTTCCCGGTTATCCATAAAAGGTTGCATGAGCTTTGCATTTTCTTCAGCACTTGAACCTAAAACGCCTTTACCATACATATCAACTGCAAAGCCGACATAACCTAAGGCTGCGATTTTTTTAGCTTTTTCTGCAACGAAATCATCCCTGCCCGCCCAGGTATGATTAATTAAGACAGCGGGCCTGCGCCCTGATAATGAATCATCATATGCAAAAAAAGCCTCCAGTAATACATCGCCGTCCAGATACCCCACGGTATTCGATACTATCGCCATAACCCCGCCCTATTCCTCAATTTTTTCATTAATGCTTCCGGTTTTCTGTAGCGTATTCAAGAAACCGACTGAAGCCGCTTCTATCATATCCAGCACCCGTTCAAAGCCATATTTTCCACCAAAATACGGATCAGGCACTTCACGTGTATCCAACTGTGGAGCGTAATCAAGAAAATAACTGATTTTGTCTTTATAATCCCCGGGACAGGCATTCATCAGTGCTGTATAATTTTCAGCATCCATTGCCAGCAAATAATCAAAATCTTCAAAATCCCCCATCACTACTTTTCTGGCGCGTAAATGCCTTAATTCAATATCACGTTCGAGTGCCGCTTGTTGCGCACGCAAATCAGGCGGTTCTCCGACATGATACGCATGAGTACCCGCTGAATCGAGTAAAAATAGCTCTTCCAAATTTTGCTCCCTGATGAGTTTTGCAAAAACGCCTTCGGCTGTCGGGGATCGGCAAATATTGCCCATACACACGAAGAGAACTTTTATTTTTTCCATAATTACGCTCGCTTGAAAAAACTTTTGAGTGGCGGATATTGTAACGCTTGAGCAGGCAAAATGGCAGAGCCGAGTAATTTTTTGACTTTAACTTTGATGCGGGCATCTTGCTGTAAATAATCCCTACCCTGAAATCGCGCCCGCTGATAAAGTACGATTATCATAGAAAACTGTTAATTTACCTTAAGGAGCTCACCATGTCAGAACAAGCAAACTATATCCGTTGGTTTAATGAATTAACGATAGACGATGTGCCGCTGGTTGGCGGCAAAAATGCATCCTTGGGTGAAATGTATCAAGAATTAACCCCGCAAGGCATTCAAATTCCCAACGGCTTTGCCATAACTGCTGAAGGCTACCGTTATTTACTGGATCAGGCGAATGCCTGGGAATCCCTGCATCAGGCACTGGACCAGATGAATCCTGACGATGTTACCGATCTTGCCAGCCGCGCACGTAAAGCACGGGAAATCATCTATTCAGCCCCGTTCCCTGCTGACCTTGAAAACCAGATACTCAAAGCCTATGCGCAATTGCAGCAACAATACGGCACTGATATGAGCGTTGCAGTTCGCAGCTCCGCCACCGCCGAAGATTTACCGACTGCCAGTTTCGCCGGACAACAGGATACTTTCCTGAATATAAGTGGCGAGCAGGCCTTGTTGGAAGCCTGCAAACGCTGTTTTGCCAGTCTGTTTACCGACCGGGCCATCCATTACCGCATAGACCAGGGCTTTGACCATTTCAAACTGGCGTTATCAATTGGCGTGATGAAAATGGTGCGCTCCGATCTGGATGCCAGCGGCGTCATGTTTTCACTGGATACTGAATCAGGTTTCAGCGATGTCGTTTTTATTACCGGCGCCTATGGCCTGGGTGAAAATGTCGTTCAGGGCTCGGTAGATCCGGACGAGTTTTATGTCCACAAACCGACCTTTGAGCAGGGCTATCGTAACGTATTAAAGCGCACTTTGGGGGCAAAAAAAATCAAAATGATTTACAGCGATGGCCGCACGCGTGAATCTACCCGAAATATTGTGACATCCGCCGAGGAACGAGGGCGTTTTTGTCTTGACGACCAGGATGTTCTAATTCTGGCCGATTACGCCATCAAGATAGAAAAGCATTACAGTGCCAAGGCAGGACAATCCAAACCGATGGATATTGAGTGGGCGAAGGACGGCATTGACGGCACCCTGTATATTGTTCAGGCGCGGCCGGAAACCGTCGTATCCCAATTGAGCGGAATGATTCTAGAGCAATATGTGCTTAAAGCCAAGGCAAATCCGATTGTCACAGGTCATTCGGTCGGCAGCAAAATTGCCACGGGTAAGGCACGAATTGTTGAGAATCTGGCACAGCTGGGCAACTTCAAAGCCGGAGATGTGCTGGTTTCAGACACTACCACGCCCGATTGGGAACCGGTGATGAAAATTGCTTCGGCGATAGTCACCAACCGTGGCGGGCGCACCTGCCATGCGGCAATCGTTTCCAGAGAACTGGGTGTTCCTGCGGTCATCGGTTGTGATATTGCGACGACAACGATCAAAAACAATTCACCTGTGACAGTGTCATGTGCTGAAGGCGATAATGGCAAGGTCTATGAAGGTATCCTTGACTTTGAAATCAAAACCACCGACCTGTCCGGCCTGAAACGTCCAAAGACCAAAATCATGCTGAATATAGGCAATCCGGAACTGGCTTTCAAGACCAGTTTCCTGCCGAATGACGGCGTGGGTTTGGCGCGCATGGAATTTATCATTACCGAATACATCAAAGCGCATCCGATGGCGTTGATACACCCCGAGCGTGTGCAGGATGCCGGCGAACTGGAACAACTCAGTGACTTGACACGCAACTACGAAACACCGAAGGATTTCTTTATTCAACGCCTGTCGGAAGGGGTGGGGACCATTGCCGCGGCTTTCTATCCCAAACCTGTTGTCGTGCGCATGTCCGATTTTAAAACCAATGAATACGCCACCTTGCTGGGCGGACGCTGGTTTGAGTTTGATGAAGCCAACCCGATGATAGGTTTTCGCGGCGCCTCACGTTACACCCATCCCGCCTATGCGGAAGGCTTTGCACTGGAATGCGCAGCCATGAAACGGGTACGCGATGACATGGGCCTGACCAATGTCATTCTGATGATTCCGTTTTGTCGCCGTGTACAGGAAGCCCAAAAGGTGCTTGGGTACATGGCGCAACTTGGCCTAAAACGCGGCGAAAACGGGCTGGAAATCTATGTGATGTGCGAGATCCCCAATAACGTCATCCAGATCGATGCCTTTTCCGAACATTTTGATGGTTTTTCCATAGGCTCCAATGACCTTACCCAGCTGACTTTAGGCGTAGATCGTGATTCCGCGATTGTCGCCGATGATTTTGATGAACGCGACCCCGGCGTTAAAGAAATGATCCGGCTGGCCGTCGAAGGCTCAAAACGCAATGGCAAACATTGCGGCCTATGCGGCCAAGCGCCCTCGGATTATCCCGAAATGGCGGATTTTCTGACAGAAATCGGCATAGACTCGATGAGTTTGAACCCTGATACCGTCCTACAAACCACGCAACAGGTGCTGGAAACTGAAAAGCGGCTGGGTAGGCTTTATACCGGGTAATACCTTGATATGGGCTGATGTAAGCGAAAACATAAGGATTAAGTTTGCCGTCTTAGCATGAAAAGACTATCATTTTGTTACCGTTACAGTAGTTTCGAGATTGCCATGACCGGTTTACTGATAAAAGACTTTCCACCCGAATTGCACCAAAGACTGAAGGAAGCAGCAGCGCGTTCCCATCGTTCCATGACCCGCCAAGCCTTGGTGTTGCTGGAGCAAGCTTTGTCCGCGCCGTCCCAAAATACGGCCAGTCTGCTGCCCGATCCGCTCAAACCAGGAACAACATTAGCCTCCGGGGATGTGGTTGACGTTATCCGTGAAAATCGTGATGCTGATCAGTTTAACATATATAAATGATCGTCATCGATGCCAATATAATGATTTACGCTTTGATCGAATGCGATAACTCGCGGTTGATTCCCCAACTACGGGAAAAAGATCCCGACTGGCGTACAACCGGACTTTGTCTGCATGAGACGCTCAATGTGTTGGTAACCTATCAACGGCGCGGACTATTGACGTTGGAGCAAGGCCGGGAATTGCTTAAGTCTGCCAATCGTTTTATTACCGTTGCCCAATGCGAGGTTGATATGGAAGCGTCACTTGCTGTGGCGGCAAAATATGGCATTACCGGTTATGACGCTCAGTATGTCGCACTCGCGCAAAATCTGGCTGTCCCGCTGATTACCGAAGACCGCAAACTTCGTCAAGCAGTGCCGGGAGTCGGAATTTCAATGCAGGAATTTATTGAACAGTAATAGTCAGGTGAAACGCTACGGCGTAAATTCCGAATTCATTGTTCATATTGAGACAATCTGTCAAGATTCACCTTTACGAGGTTTGCTTTGATAAATTCAAGATTCTTGACGGTTTTTCCATAGGCTCCAATGACCTGGTTTTCCGGGATAACGCCTACGGGGTAAATCTGACCTGTCATATCGGATGTCCACTTAGGTGGCATCGGTTCAGCTTCATTGGACATTGGTTTCCATAAGGGTATCCGCCGGGGTGCCTCAT
>JAQTMV010000175.1 GCA_028714175.1 Methylococcales bacterium | reverse complement strand
TGCTGATGCCCTGAAAATATTTCAATCCATGCTGCTGTTTTAATGTCTCCATGCGCTTCAGTAATTGTTGTTCATTGTGATGCCACTCATTTTGATCGTTTCCTGATACCAGAAAAAATTGATTATCCTGACTCACGGGAAATAATTGTTTTATTTTATCGGCCGTTTTTATTAATTCGGCGGGGGCCGATTGCAACAAACGCACATCGTCACGCGGCGTCAGTTGCCAGATGCCGCCTATGATGAAAACGATAACAACAACACTTAACCACAGCTTGTTTTTTAACAACCAGTCTGGCCAGTGCAATTGCCAATAATTTGTCAGTTTAAGTATTTTTGGTTTATGTCCGGGCTTAAAACCTGTCAGCAGAACAGGAAACAACATAACCACCGTCAACCAGGCGACTAACAAGCCGATTGCAGAAAAAAAAGCCACTTCCCGCAAGCCGGGGAAAGGTGAAATCCCCAAG
This sequence comes from Methylococcales bacterium, assembly GCA_028714175.1. GTDB lineage: Bacteria > Pseudomonadota > Gammaproteobacteria > Methylococcales > Methylomonadaceae > JAGXGJ01. Next base: position 9,677 of record JAQTMV010000175.1, on the reverse strand, counting down.
CCCATATAACTTAACAGGTTGGTTAATAGCCCGATAAAAAGCCCGGGTAAAATAAAACGCAAGCCTCGACGGGGATTCCAGTCTTCCGAGCTAAAACTGTCACAGAAATAATGCACGGCATAATCATCTGCTACACCGATCAAACTTGCGCCGAAGACCAGCGTAATTATATGTATTTTGCCAAAAAATAGAACACTGAGAACTAAAGCCGAAAACATGCCGCAGCCTATTGATAGAAATGACAACAGTAAAGGTCTGGGACTGCGAAACGTCAGCAGCATCAATAACATAATGCCCACACTGGAACCGATGCCTACTGTGGAAATTTCCTGTTTGGCGGATTGTGCGCCAGCCGCAGTAAATAGCGGCAGCCCTGACACCATCAAATCACCACCGGCTGCTTGCACTTGCCTTTGTGCTCTGCCCACCAAATCCAGCAAGGTTTCCAGCTTATCCAGCTTGTTTGTGCTGTCCTGCAAATCCGTGAGCAGCAATGCCCAAAACTTCTGCCCGTCATTCAGAATAACAACACCTTGTTCTATATTTAGCTTAATCGGATTTTGCGCATTAAAATAGCGGCTGAATAATAGCAGAGGGTCGCGTTCAAGATCAGTCGATTGCATTTGTCCGATCGGGCTGTAGAGAATTTCCAGATTTTGCGCAATCAAGTCCTCAGGATTCACTGTCAAAGTATGCTTTGTTTGAGGGTCCAGCAGTTGATAACGAAAGGGAAATAATTTCTGATAACTCTCGCGGTAATTTTGTGCAGAAAACTCCAACACAAGATGGCTAAACAGCCCGCTTTGCTGTAATTGCTGTTTAAGCTGTTGCGCCTGAACAATTGCGGCTTCAGATGTGGCAGCTCCCGTTAGCCAAATCACTTTACGCGCAATCAATTCATTATGCTGTTTTGCGGCTTTCGCGATTTCAGGTTTTTGTTCGGTAGCCGGTAATAACGCTAAAAAACCGGTTTCCAGCCAGTCTCTTGTCAGTGCTTGATTGCCGAGAATACAGATGACCACGATCCCCAGCAGCCAAAGGCTGGCGGTTACTTTAGGGTGATAAACGGTCAAAATCAGCTTCTTGCTCACTGGTCAACAGGGTAGGATGGGTAATTTTATCAAATTTAATGCGCGTAAGATTACCGCCAGTTTCCTGGATTACCAGAAAGCGTAACTCATTGTCACCTGACAACATAATAGAGCTGATTATTTTTTTCAATAACTCATCTTTAGGTTTTAATTCCAACTGCCAGGAAGATTTCTGGTCAGACCCGGTTATTGAAAAGCCATCGCTTAACTGGTTTAAATCACCGCCCAACATCGCTTTGAACACTTTACCCAAAGCTGCTGGTACAGCTTGTTCTCCTTGGCCCGTCAACAGATGAGTATCATTCAGCAACAGTAACGAAGCAACGGGTGTCAGGGTTTTCCAGATAACACCTCTGCTTTGATCGTAAGTAAATATACCTGTGGAAATTAAAGGCTTGCGTAAAATTTTTAACCGTTTTTCTTGTTGAAAATTGCCATTGGTGATGGGAGTTTTTGCTAAACGTGTGGCAATATGAGTTAGCAAAACCTCACCGGCGTCACTCTGGCAAAATGCTAATAAAAACAACAACAGAGCTTTTATTAAAATCAAGAAACCTCCAATCCAAGTTTTTCAAACAATACCACAGGTGTTGCAAGACACATTTCCTGAGTTACCATATTTACAGCTACTTGAATACTGTGGCCTTTAGTCAGCCTTAATCCAGAACATTTGTTGGTAATCAGATAACTTATTTTTAAACGGTTTTCACATTCAACGATTTCTGCTCTTACAGTAATTGTCTGCCCGAATACAGCGGGTTTCGCATAGCGGATTCTTAGATCGATCACAGGCCACGCGTAACCCGAATCGCGCATTTGTGGATAGTTATAATTGATCTTTTCCAGTAAAGCGCAACGGGCGATTTCAAAATATTTTGCATAGTGCCCATGCCAGACAACTTCCATCATGTCGACATCATGAAAGGGGATTTCTATATCGATTTCAGTGTGATGAATGCCTTTAATCATATAAATTCCAATGCTGTTTCCTGATCAACTCCAGAATAAACCGTAGCTCTTGCTCCAATGCTCGATCAGTTTTTAAAAATGGGCTATGTTGGTGCAATTGTTCAACAGTATTTTGAAGAGCCGGGCTTAACGCATTCACATTGCCACGAAGTTCTACACCCTGAACAACGGCTAATAAGGCGGCAGCGGCAACCTGCTCGGTTAATTCCAGTATGCGGATGCAATCTCTTGCGGCAATGGTGCCCATGCTAACCTTATCCTGATTGTGGCATTCGGTCGAGCGAGAAAAGACGCTGGCGGGCATCGTCAGTTTAAGCGCTTCCGCCGTCCATGCCGATACAGCGATTTGCACGGCTTTGAAACCGTGGTTAATTATGGCTTGTTCGGCTGTTGCACCCGATAAATTTGCAGGCAGTCCGTGATTAAATTTAGTGTCCATCAATTGCGCCATTTGCCGATCCATTAAATCGGCCAGGTTAGCCACCGCCGTTTTCAGGCTGTCCATTGCAAAGGCAATATGGCCGCCGTAAAAATGGCCGCCGTGTAAGACGTGTTCGCCTTCGGCATCGATAATTGGGTTGTCGTTGGCGCTATTTAATTCATTTTCGATAAACTGTCTCAGCCAGGGCAATGAATCTTCCAGCACGCCAATGATATGCGGCGCGCAACGAAGGGAATAACGATCCTGCAGGCGGGTATCGTGGCGCGGCGCGTCTTCGGTTAACTGCAAATCCGAACGTAGCCGCTCGGCGACGCGATTTTGCCCGGGATGCGGTTTAACCGAAAACAGCTGCTCGTCAAAATGGTAGGCATTACCTTTTAAAGCAACCGATGCCAGACTGGTAATGCGTGTAGTCAAACGGGATAAATATTCGGCTCGTTGGTAGGCAAGGCATGCAATGCCGGTCATTACCGCGGTTCCGTTCATGATTGCCAACCCTTCTTTAGGTTTTAAGATGAGTGGTTCAATATTTAAATGCGCAAAGACTGCCTGTGTTAACAGTCGATCGCCCTGATAAATCACCTCTCTTTCCCCGGCAAGAACTGCGGCAACATAAGAAAGCGGGGTTAAATCGCCACTTGCGCCAACCGAGCCTTCCTGCGGAATTAGTGGCAGAATATCCTGCTGTAATAATTCCGCCAGTTGTTGCAGTAATTTGTAACGAACCCCTGAAAAACCGCGCGCCAGACTGGTTAAGCGGACTGCTAAAATAGTGCGTGTTGTCGAGGCATCAAAATGATTGCCCAATCCGCAACCGTGAAAAGTGTATAAATGTTTAGGTAATTCTTCGACCAGATCAAGTGGAATAGACACTGTGCAGGAATCACCGTACCCTGTGGTAACACCATAAACAAAGCCTTCTTCTCTTAATAAGGTGTCGATAAACAACGCGCCCTTATCGATCCTTGTAACAAATTCGGCTTGTTGACTTAATTCAATGTCCGCTTGTTGCCTGGCGATTAAACAAATATCTTCTATAGTCAACGGCTGTCCATCGAATACAACCTTATTCACCATCATTTACAACACGCCAGAAATCAAAAAAGTTAAACCATTGTAACGGCTCTTTTAAACAGTAATATTGCAAACGCTCGGCATAATTTTGAATGGTTTGCTGCATCGCCTGCCCGCGGTTTTTTCTGGGGAACTTCAAAACGGCGCTGAAATAGTCAAAATAAATAACATGCTTGTCCTGTTGCTTTAAGCAAAACACCGTATAAACAGGACATTTCAGCAATGAAGCCAGTATAAATGGCCCTTGTGGAAACAACGCCTTGGCTCCCAGAAAATCAACTTCCGCTACATGCTGCGAATGGCCAACGGCCGTTCTGTCTGCGGCAATGATGACTAATTCACCGTTATCAATTTTATCGTTCAGTAAAATGGAAGTAGTTGCGTTAATTTCTGTGACCTGGATAAGGTTAAGCCTGCTTTTGTCGTTGTACTGATTTAATAGCTGGTTAAATTTTTCTGCATGTTTGGTATGTACCAGCACGTTAATGTGTATGCTCTGATCCAGATCAGCGATTACCCGGCAAACTTCAAGATTACCCAGATGCGAGCCTAACAAGACAACGCCACGCCCTTTTTTTGCCTCGGCCAGCAATTGATCTCGTCCACGATATTCCACATCAGCAAGCGATAGCGCTCCGGACCAGGCAGCTAATTTATCAATAATAGCATTGGCAAAGCTTATAAAGTGCTTATAACTGCAAAGCAAACTGCTATTGAGTTTTGATGTAGGGGTAAATTTCGCCACTCTACTTAAATAAAACTGACTCGCTCGTCTGCCGGAACGATTAATCAACCAGTAATAAGTAACCACGGGATATAAAAACACTTGCAGGACGGTTCGACCAAAAAGCAGATAGATGCGCAATAGAAAGCGCATTCCCCAGAGTATGCTGCGCTCTTCAAGTTGGGCCCAGTGTTTTGGCTGTTTCATCGCCAATGCCTGAGCAGCAATTGAGGGATGCGAATCAGCATGCCGAAAAAAAGTCTGGCATGGGTTTTTGAGATCATCAAATTGTCACGCCACAATTTGAAATGTGAAATTCCATCGTAAGGGTATTTTACTGCAGTGGTTATATTGATAGCCTCTACACCCTGCCAGTACAAACGCACAACGATATCGATATCAAAATCCATGCGTTTGGCGATCTGCGTTTTGCTGATCAGCTGTTCCACAGCAGCCAGCGGATAAAAACGAAAACCGCACATGCCATCAGTAATCGCAAATGATAAGGTGTTTATCCATATCCACAGATTAGTAAACTTTCGCCCGTAAAGCCGGTTCCTGGGCGCTGTTTCATCAAAAAGCGGGTTCCCCAGAATCAGTGCCTCAGGATTTAGCCAACTTGCTTCAAGAAATTTGGGAATATCATCAAAGTCGTGCTGTCCATCCGCATCGATTTGTATGGCATGAGTAAATCCCAGACGAATAGCCTCTTTAAAACCATCCAAAACCGCAGCACCTTTGCCGTCATTTTGTGGCCGGTTTAATAAAGTGATCCAATTCGGCTCATGCCGGGTACAGTCAGCCAACACTTGAGAGCAAACACTCGAGCTTCCGTCATTAACAAGCAGACAAGGAATTCCATAAACCTTTAATTTTGCAAGCACGCGAAGAATTGCTTCTTCATGGTTATAAACAGGAACGATGATGCAAATTTTCATCTGCTATATCCGTAAACCATCCGCCCCGAACTATGCGTATCCGATTCTGAAATGAAACTAAAATACAATTTACCCGATGCTGCCTTCCAGTTAAGCATGAGCTTAAGCTTTTCGCCAGGCTGAATCACATTTACAAACTTGATAACTTCCATCTGTACAAACGGCTGATCAATGACGAAAAATAGTTTGCCGAAATGCTCTGCCCAGGCAATTTGAACCACACCCGGCAATATCGGATAGCTGGAAAAATGATCAGGGAAATAAATCAAATCTTCAGGCACATTAAGTTTCAGTTCAACTCTATCATTAGTCTTGTCAACCCCAAGTACGGAAGGGAATTTTCGACTTTCCATGTCCAGCAAATGTTTTAAAATTGGCTGTTCGATTTTGCCCTCGGCAGTCAACAGCATCCGTTCTAAAAACAACCATTTTCTGGGTAAGACCACAGCATCGAAATTTTGGTAAAGCGCTTTACGTAATTGTTTGATTAATGGTTTTCTACCTTTGGTTTTTAATGATCGTATACCTTCTTCAGTCAAAACAATAACCGCGCCGACGACATCCCTGTGCTTTGTTAACACCAGGGTAAAAGCCTCCGCTACCCAAAGCATAGCCATTAAGTGTTGTTCCAGCTCCGTCAAAGACAAGCGTTTTTCTTCTATTTTGACAATCCTGTCCAACCGCCCGTGCAGCGTAAATCGGCCATCATCCTGCAAGCTGATCTGATCGTCCAATCGCAATCCTGCCTGGCCAAATAAATAAGGTGAATGCAATTGCCAGCAATCATCAGTTTGGGTTAGCGACATGCCTGTAAATAGCGTCCAGGCAGAATCTTGCTGCCGCCATGCAATACCGCCGCTTTCTGTACTGCCGTAAATCTCAATGACCGACTGCCCGCTCCAAGCTAAAATTTGTTGCGCGACTTCATATTGTAAAGCGCCACCGGAACTGAAAACTGCGCGTAGATTTGTAATACCGTGCCAAGGAGAACCGCAATCCAGGCGTTTTAAATGCGCGGGACTGGCAACCCAGTAAGCCGCTGCATCCTGATGAACTCCCTTCACAAGGGTTTCAGGGTTGAAATAACAGTCACTGTGAAAACATCGTCCTGCCGATAACGGCCATAACACTCGAAACAATAAGCCATAGATATGCTGATGACTGACTGTTGCCAAAGCTTCAGCATGAGCCAGCTGTTTACCCCACTGTTTTTCCAGTGTTTCGATTTCAAGCTGAAATTGTATCAGGTGTTTGTCAACCGGCTTGGGCTGTCCTGTAGAGCCGGAGGTAAACATCACCAGCTTGGTTTCTGCAAGATCTAACGGCACTAACGACAGCCCGGAACATTCTGTTGATTCCAGGCAATAATCAAACGTCCTGCTTGTATCCCAATCACCTGTTAACTGACAATCCAGTTGCTGAAGTTGTAGCGCTGTGCCGGGGCGATTATTGCCGGGTATCCAGACCTCTTTGCCAGCATGAAAAAGAGCAAAAAGCATAACGGCAAAAGGATAGGCGTCTTTGGTAAATAAGGCATACCGCTGAACCTGTTGCGACTTCAGTTTTATAACCCAAGACTTAACTGCTGCATAAAATTGATCGGCATCATGATATTGCTCGGCATGATAAGCAATCGGTGAAGCAGCCTGTCTTTTTGCCGTCAAAAAATGAGACAGTGGAATCAGCTCATTGGACATATTTTTGTGTTTTCATCCTGACTACATATTCCCCGCCCAATAAAATTCCCATCAAGAGATAGGCTATCAAGCCGTTATATAGACTCCAGACTTCAAAACTACTGTAAAGGGCTGTTGCCAACGCGATAACGCCGTTGACAATAAAAAAAACACACCAAACTTGAGTAACACGACGCGTGTAACAGGCGGCTTCAGGTGGCAAATCAGGATGCTGTAATCGAGCCAAACGTTCAATCAAACTGGGCGGCGACAGTAAACTCGATGAAAAAATGGCCAACATCACGCCATTAACTAAAGCCGGATAAAACCGTAAGCTAACAAGACTATTACTCCAAATGGCAAACCCGCAATACAACACACCCGCCATTAGCAGCGGCCTGCTCCAGTGATTGTCGGAATAACTGATTGCCAGTTTGATAACCAGCAACACAATCAAAATGCCTGCCAGTTTCCAGGGCTCAACGTAGTTGACACCAAAATAAACAGCTAAAGGATAAAGCACGGTTAATATTGCTGTAATACCGTTTATAAAAACGCGCATTTCAATAATTCAGCATCTTATAAACCGCCTCGACAACATCACCGATGGTGCGGGCAGTCTTGAAGTCTTCGGGTTTGACTGTTTTTCCAGTCATTTCTTTGAGCTTGACTATCATATCGACCGCATCAATGCTGTCAAAATCAAGATCGTCGTATAAACGAGCTTCCAGGGTAATGGTTTCTTCGTCAATTTCAAACGTTTCTACCATGATTTCTTTTATTGCCGTTAAAATTTCTTCGCGATTGTTCATGACGTACATCCTTGTACGTCACCCTTTGGGCGCACTGACGTGCGTGAAAATTCTCTTTCCTGATAATTTTTCATAAAGGCCTCAACAGCGTACAGATTCAATATACTCCGCCAGCGCCGAAACGGAAGAAAAAATCTTCTGCACATCTTCATTATCAGAATCAATTTTTACATTATATTTTTTACGGATAGCCAAACCTAATTCAAGAGCATCTATTGAATCCAAACCCAAGCCATTCTTAAAAAGCGCATCGTTACTATCTATATCGGCTATGCTGATATCTTCCAGATCCAGCGCATCAATAATTAATTGTTTTAATTCATTTTCCATACTGTTTGTAGACTTCTCTCTGATGAGTAAAATAATCCTGTAAAAACTGATTAAAGCGACGTACAGCAATTGATTTGGGCTCAATTACAGTAAATTCATCGAGCGCAATGTCATCGCCAACGTGCATCGCTAAATGAAAGCGCCGGTAAGGTATTTGATACCATTGCTCTGCTTTTGTTAAGGTACTGGGATAACAGGACAGGGTGACTGGCGTTACAATCTTATTTGCCTGTAATGCTATTGTAGCGGCTCCCCGCTGAAAACGACACGGTTTATCCGGTATTGATCGTGTTCCTTCTGGGAAAATAATCATGACACCGCCTGATTGCAACCACTGAACACATTCGTCTATCATTTTTTCAGGATCGTCATTACTGATATACCCGGCATTTAGAATAGGCCCCCGCATAAAGGGATTATGCCATAGCTTTTTTTTGACAATACAGTTTGCCTGTTTAACCCGGCTAACTAAAAAAACAATGTCCACCAGTGTCGGATGATTGGCTATTATCAGTTGTCCAGGACGGTTAAGTTTCTCCAACCCGGCTATTTCGTATGTCATTATCCCCATTTTGTGCATCAGCCCAATAAAAGCATAAAAGCTGTAGTGCATCACTTTTTGTCCTCGACTGATCCGTTGCAAGCGATCTCCGGGTAAAACAGACAATATCGGAAAAACCAGCATCCACAATAACAAGCCGCCTAGACCAAAAATGAAAAAGCAAAATCCGGTTGCGAACAAGCGCCAGCCATAGCTTATAGTTTTTGCCATCGCCAGCTATGCTCCCCATTACCTAAACTCAACGATCTATCTTCAGCCAACAGAAACCTTATAAAAGCAAATAATTGTATTGGCAGTTCACCGTCATCACGAGTCATCGATGATCGGCTAAATTGCAAAGGCAAACCCTCTCCTGTTAAAGCTATTCTTAACGTCAGTGCACAAGTTTTGTCTGCATTGAGATTAAAAGGGGAAACAGGATAAAAATCGGCTATGGGTTCATCATATAAAACCAGCAATACCGCATCAGCACCTTCTTGTAAAATTCCTAGCCCCTCAATAAAAGCCGGTGCGATACCTTCCTGCCCTGGTGCGATAACGGTGATTTCCTGTTGATTAGAGTAGACGATAGAAAATAAACCGGCTATTGCATTATGAACAGATAGGCTAAACGCCGTAGGAGAAACTTCATCATCCGCCTGAATAGCTTTAAGCATCTCTAATGATTTATAAATCTCGCCATGTGCAGAACTAAAAACAGTTGGAATCTGTTCGCCTGTCACTATACATTTATTAGCGGAATTGAATACCGCTTTAGCCAATGGGCTTAATCTGCGCTGGAGCATCTTTGGAACTGAATCAGGTATAACAGCTTTTTCTTGTTGTAAAGCAAGATCTTTTTTAGACCAATTTAGCCAATCATCTATGTCATTAATCCCTGAAGCCCAGGCATTCCATTTGCTCAATACAAAACTAGAAACGATAGATTCAGTCACATTACCTCGCGGTTTTATTCAAAATAGACAGTCAGATATTGGTATGATTCAGATAAGTTATTGTAGCAGATCAAACAAGGCGACAATCGCCTCACTAGGGATAGCAATGTAGGTTAAATCAAGA
>JAQTMV010000174.1 GCA_028714175.1 Methylococcales bacterium | reverse complement strand
AATTTTAACATTCGAGCATCAAACCGAATTGCCGGATAAAATCCTTAATTACGGCAACTGGTTAATTCCTGTAAACAGCCATCATATCCGTATCGGGGCAACGTTCGACCGTGAAAACCTGAACACCCAGCCTACAAATCAAGGCAAAAATGACTTGCTAAACGCACTTAAGCCAATCTCAGCCAACGTAGCGCGAGCAAAACTGATTGCTCATCAAGCCAATATCCGGCCCTGCACATTGGACAAACAACCGTTTATCGGCCATCATCCGCAGTATCCGCAACTTGCTATTTTTAACGGTTTTGGTGCTAAAGGCAGCTTACAGATGCCCTGGTATAGCCGGCATTTCAGTGATGCCCTATTAGACAACGCTCCCCTGCCATCTTCTATTCGACGTCATTATGCAACGCATTTCACTGGTTAACGTAGCCCACAAGCTCATCAGAGCCAAGCTTCACCCAGGCGATATTGCCATAGATGCGACGGTAGGCAATGGTCACGATACAGTGTTTCTTGTCGAACTAGTAAGCCCATCAGGTAAAGTTTACGGATTTGATATACAACAGGCGGCTATAGATTCTACGTGGGCCAAAATAGAATCATGCTGCAAAGCTGACGAAAGGGCGCCTGGCAGCGCATTGCTCCGATCGGAATGCCTGACTCTAATACAAGGCAGCCATGCTGACATGGCCGAAAAAATCCCTGCACAACATCATGGAAAAATCAGCACGATTATGTTTAACCTGGGCTATCTGCCAGGCAGTGATAAAAGCATTATCACCCGGACAGAATCGACATTATCGGCATTGGCTATCGCCATTCGAATGTTATCAGGCCATGGCATTCTCACCATTCTTGCTTATCCCGGCCATCCTGGCGGCGATCAGGAATCAATTGAGGTTGAAAGCTGGTGCGAACAGCTGGAGGAAGAACAATTCAGTTTCAGAATTTGTTACAGTACAGAAAATAAAGTGTCAGCGCCCAGACTTTATGTGGTTAACAAGCTGCTGTAAACTTATTGCGTATGAAAATTCGGCACTCAAACTCATTTTTTCATTGGAAAAGGTTTCTTTCCAGGGCTTTCTATAAATATCAGCCATAATTAATGTGTAATTTTTCTTCACTCACACAAAAGGCGACAAAAGTTATGGCACAACTTAAGATTTCAATAACTATCCGGGTGGTTTTTATCGCCCTCGTGATTATAATTGCGGGTCCGGCAATTGCAGACAAGCCATCATGGGCTGGTGGCGGCAAGCACGAAAAGCACCAGCAGAAAGAGCAGCACTACAATCGTGATGACCGGCAAGGCAATTACGACAACAGATCCAATTTTAGCGGCGGCAGGTATTTCATCGACCGGCATCGAACAGTTATCCATCAATACTATGTCAATGAATATCGGACTGGCCATTGTCCTCCGGGTTTAGCCAAGAAACACAACGGGTGCATGCCACCAGGGCAAGCGAAAAAATGGGTTATAGGACGTCCCTTGCCAAGGGATGTGGTTTATTACGATTTACCCCCGGCAGTGCTGATAAACATCGGGCCGCCGCCTTCCGGTTATCGTTTTGTACGTGTGGCATCCGATATTTTAATGATTGCGATCGGGACGGGGATGGTGATGGATGCGATTAACGATTTGGGCGGGTATTAAATCCAGGCGAAAAACAAGCGGCTTTATCCTGATTTTCAGCATACAGATACGATTTCGGTTCGAGAACGATGATCTTGTTATCTGCCCTTATTCAGATTTATTTGAGGCTTGCCATATCGATCACGAAACGATAACGCACATCGCTCAAATATCAATTGCATTGACAATGTTGATTTTAAAAGAACTGTGCGCTACAAAATCGCAAAAGGCTTTATCAACAATGTTTAGTCCTGCGAGTTCTTGCAGGCTGAGATCAGTGTCACTAATTGCCGACTTGACCAGGATCAGCTCCCGGGCCGAAAGCTTCCCGGCCAGCCAGGCGGCCAGACTGTCTGATGTTATATCCCATGTCGCCTGAATGCCGGCATTATCAAGTTCAATAATATCAGGCGACCAGATAACGGTTTTTTGCTGATTCAACTGTTTGTGAATGTCAATCAGAGTGTCTGCAATCGCAAAGTGACTTTTGAGTCCTTTAAATAACAAGGCCATCTGCTGCATGGCTAAAATCGCCATTTTGTGTGCAGTTTGGTCATCAAACTGCCAGTGTTGCTGCGCCAATCTGACTTGATTGGCAAAAGCGCCGCCGCCTGGAACAATAACCACCGTTCCGCACTGGTAGTTTTGCTCTACACTATCCAGGCATTTGATCAGGGCATCCGATTCAGCGAGACTACCGCCAAGCTTGACAACAATCATTTCATAGTAAATTGTTGCAGTAAATCAAGCATGGCTGCCGCTTTATCAAAACTCTCCTGATATTCCTCTTCAACCACTGAATCATTGACGATACCGCCACCAGCCCAAAAACGGATTGTATTGTTTGAGTGCACCAGGGTTCTGATGGCAATATTACTGTCCATATTGCCGTTAAAACCCATATAACCAATAGCGCCGCAATAAATTCCGCGCCTGTTGGGTTCGAGTTCTTCAATAATTTCCATGGCACGAATTTTGGGCGCGCCGGTAATTGAGCCGCCCGGAAAACAGCTCCTTAACAAATCCAATGCATGCTGATTTTCTTTCAATACACCGGTTACGGTACTGACTAAATGATGTACGGTGGCATAACTTTCTACAGCAAATAGCTTCGGTACTTCTACTGAACCTTTTTTGCAGGTTTTGCTTATATCATTACGCAATAAATCAACAATCATCAGATTTTCTGCTCTGTCTTTTGCGCTGTTTATCAGTTGTTTTATTTGCTGCTGATCGTCAGCATCATTCTTTTTTCTGGGGCGTGTACCTTTAATTGGTTTGGTTTCAACCACACCATTGGTAAGCTTTAAAAAACGTTCCGGGGATGAGCTCAGGATTTGAACTTCAGGTAAATTAAGATAGCAACTGAACGGCGCGGCGTTTAATTTACGCAGTGATTGATAAGCCGTCCAGGGATCACCTTTGCAATTGGCGACAAAGCGTTGTGCCAGATTTACCTGATAACAATCTCCTTCTTTCAGGTACTGTTTAATCCTATTAAAGGCTTTGGTATAGGAAGCCTTGTCCATATTGGAGTTAATAGTGCTAACGATTTTAAAAGCCTCACGCACCTGTTGTTCAGGTAATTGGCTGAACCTGGCAATTAAGGCTGGTCCTTTTTGTTCATCAAGGCACCCTGTCAAATAACTTTTTTGCTGCTGATGGTCGACAATTACCGCCCATTCATAAATACCTACCGCCATTTCAGCAATATGTTCCGCATCTTCGGCAATGACCGGCAAGGTCTCCAATCTGCGCGCCAAATCATAAGAAAAATAACCGATTGCTCCGCCATTGAATGGTAAATCATCAAAGTCAGTGAAGTCGGATATTAGCTGTTGTTTAACTAAATCAAACGGGTCGGCGGTGGATTTTATTGTCAAGCCGTTACGAGTGATCTCGGTAATATCCGCGTGTGTGACCAAAGTACAGACGGGATCGGCAGCGAAAATATCGTATCGCCCCTGATTGCTGAAAGGGTAACCGCTATCCAGAAAAACTGACCAGGGGTTACCGGCAAGGGTGGAGAAGAGATCTGCACTATCTGCAAAATAAGGCAGCCGATAAATAAGTTGTTTCGGTGACGACATTTAAAAAGTTGTCTGGTAGATAAACGAATTACAAGCACTGGCAATGCAGCCACCGGGAAAACGGCTTCTAAACGGTTATTTAAAAAATTTAAGCAAGTGTGCTTCAAACTCAGCCAGGGACATTGGTTTACCGAACAAATAACCTTGAAATACAGGACAATCGTATTTAATAAGATAATCCCTTTGCATTTCGGTTTCTACACCTTCGGCGATGACAATTAATTCAAGGCTATGTCCCATAGCCAGAATAATACGAACAATTGCAGTATCCTGGTTGTCCCCGACTAAATCATGCACAAAAGCCTGATCAATTTTCAACTGATCGAGTGGCATCCGCTGTAAGTATGAAAGGGATGAATAACCGGTACCAAAATCATCCATCGAAAAACCTACTCCCAATTGTTTAATTGCATGCATTTTGGCAATTATATCTTCCAGATTATCCATAATCAGACTTTCAGTGATTTCAAGTTTGAGTTGTTTGGGATTGGCGCCGGATTCCTGCAAAGCCTGGCGGACCTGTTCGATAAAATTATCTTGCCGAATTTGACGAGCGCTTACATTCACCGCTAATTTTAATTGGCTTGTTGCGGGTTGCTTTGCCCAGTGGGCAAGTGTTATACAAGCTTGTAGCAGTACCCAATTCCCGATCAACAGAATTAAATCTGATTCTTCGGCTAACGGAATAAATTGTGCGGGTGATACCCAGCCGCGTTGAGGCTGATCCCAGCGCACTAAAGCTTCCGCGCTAACGGCTTTTCCATTCGTATCAACTTGCACTTGATAATACAGGCAAAGTTCATTGCGACTAAGCGCTTGCCGCAAATCCACTTCCAGCGCCATTCGTTCATTCAGTGCTGTTTGCATGGCGGGATCAAAAATACGAATGGCATCGCGTCCGGCATGTTTGGCCTGATACATTGCCATATCCGCACAATTTAACAAATCTTCTTTGGAAACCTTGTGATCATAAAAAAGCACCAAACCAATACTGGTACTGCATTGATACTCTAATGAGGATTTGTTTTCCTGACCGGATCCTGAGGACAAGTAGTAAGTGGCCGCTAACGTATCACGGATTTTTTCTGCAACCGCTCGCGCATGTATGGCTGCCTCTGTCTGGGTTTCGGACAAGTTTTCCAGCATTACGACAAACTCATCGCCACCCAAACGTGCAACCATATCGCCCTCGCGTATGCAGGCGTGTAAACGCTGAGCGACTTGAATCAGCAATTTATCACCCATGTCATGACCCTGACTATCGTTTAACATTTTAAACCGGTCCAGATCCATAAACATTAATGCACCATATTGCCTGCTACGTTTGCTATTGGTTAAGGCAAGCCCTAAACGTTCAAACATCAAACGACGATTAGGCAAGCTGGTGAGCGGATCGTAAAACGCTAAATTGCGAATACTTTCTTCCGCTGCTTTGCGCTCACTTATATCGAAAAAAGTAGCGACGTAGTGACTGACATTGTCGCTGTCATCCAACACGGCGGTAATGGCTAACCACTCAGGATAAATATCACCATTTTTGCGTTTGTTCCAGATTTCGCCTTCCCAGTGCTGCTTTTGGTTAAGGTCTTGCCACATTTTTTTATAAAACTCTGGATCCTGGCGTCCTGAATTTAATAGGGAGGGTGTTTGTCCGATGACTTCTTTCATGCTGTAGCCGGTCAGTCGTGTAAATGCGCTATTGACCCGAATAATGCGGTTATTATTATCGGTGATGATAATGCCTTCTTTGGTTTCAAAAGCTGTCGCCGCAATTCGTAAATTGATTTCTTCCAGCTTGCTTTCAGTAATATCAGTCCATGCCGCCAACACTTCTTGTGGCTGTCCGTTTTTATCGCAAATCAATTGTTGATTGTCCCGTATCCACATTACCGAGCCATTTTTATGAATAAACCGGTATTCATAAGTTAAATGTTTGCCTGAAAACAGCACCTTCGATTCGTCCAGGATGCGCTCTCTATCATCCACGTAAAGATGTTGAATCCACCATGAAGGGCATAGCGCTTCTTCAATAGAATAACCGGTAATTCGGGTCAAATTGTCGCTAACCCAATGTGCTATCAACCTATTTCCCTTAATCTGCATAGCAAATAAGACTGTGGGACTGGTAGCAACCATATATGCTAATTTATCAGTTGACCGCTTTAATTGTTGGGCTATCTGTTGCGCCTGCCCAAGACTGTAGGCCAATTTTGCTTTAATGCGCATTAAATGTGCGGTTAATAATATTATCAATAACATGATTGCCAGGCCTGTCCACAGTTGAGCGGTATATTGATGGTAAATATTGTCGAAATTGATCACTTGCTGCTGTAACTGCATAATTTGTTTAGCTGCCACCCACGAGGAAAACAATAAAAAGCACAATGTTGTAATAATACAACCGGCTATATGAGCGCATCTGGGAATCATCGTTAATTCAGGTATTGCAATTCGATCGATGACAAATCTTCTGAAAATATTATTTGTCACAAAGAATTCACATCCTTTACGCTATTCGTGGTGAACAAACCGGTTTTTATATTAACGAAATCCACAACTGCAACAGCATGAAGTATGGTAATGGAATAATACAGATCACTATACCAGATACTGAATCGCCTGGTTGTCGCTTTCCAGCGTGTTACCACCCAGATCAACGACAGCATTCTTTGCCACCCCGAATACATTAATTTTTTTATTAATAGTCCCAATATAATTTTCATGAAGATGACCATGAAAAATATTTTTCACTCCCATTGCAATGGCTAATTCATCTATCGCCTTAAAACCATATCGATGAGATCCCGGTGCTTCATGTGTTACCAAAATATCTGCTTTCAGTGTTTTTAATATCTCGAATTCGTCATGCCAAATCGCCGATTTGTATTTTAATGACAGATCAAAGCGCTTAATGTTAACAGACTGGTTATACAGATAGTGCTGCTTACCCAGCCATTTTGGCTGTTGTGGCGGATACCAAACTCTGCCAAGAAAAATACCACCTAAACCGGCAACCCTAAGTCCTGCTATTTTAGTAACTTTCAAGTGTAAATCTTTATCGGAAAGTGCTGAATGAAACAGGTTGTTATATTTTTCAGGTGATTCAAAATCATAATTTCCAGCAATCCACCAGATTTCGGTTAAGTTGACAATTTCTTGTAAACAACTTTCCAGCGGCATTTCCAGGTCATAATCACCGAGTAAAATAACAGCTTCAGGTTGATATTTATGCACAGCGGCAATCAATGGCTTGAAATTTCCGTGAGGATCGCCTGCAAATAAAATCCTGCTATGTTGATTCATACAGTTGACTTATTTCCTTTCAGAGAAGGCTTTAGGAATTACACGATGTCTCTGGCTTTGGTAAAAGCTTCTCTGAAATCAAGATATAAAGGTTTATCCGTTTCCAGCATTGATCTTAATATTTCATTTTGCAGTTGATATTTAACATTACCAACCGCTAAAGCGCCAACACCTACAGCACCTTGCGCATTGACGGCATGAATTAACGGCGCACCTGAATCATTACGCTTGATACCTTCTATGCCCAACGGTGGTACGGCATTAACGTCACCCGCCACTTTCAGTTTTTTTGCTGCTTTCAGAATGGTAGCATTTAACACCTGAACACCCGCTTTGGCGGTACAAAAGATGATATCAGCATTGGCTATCAATTGAGCCTTATCGGTTTCAGATTTTGCACATGCGCCGTTAAGCGCACAACCAAATCGGCGATTGTAAGCCTGAGCAATATCCGAGGCGGTGTCAATCGATAAATGGTCAACTAATGCTGTGGAAGCACCTGCCAATGAAGCGATAACGCCGGTAGCGATACCAACTGGGCCGGTTCCGCCAAAGACCAGAGCATTACAGCCTTTCAGTTCCTTACCGTGTATAGTTTTCAGTTGTTTCTCGACACAAGCTACCAAGGCTGCCGCCGTGGTAAAAGCGCCGCTGGGGTCAGCAAAAACAGATACTTCAAAAGGCGGAACCATTGCTTGTTGACAGGTATTCAGCATATCCATCGCCAACGCTAAATCGCGGCCGCCGATAAAAATGCCTGTACGTTTTACACCTGCCGGACCGCGTGAAAAAATAGCATCTTGAGTTAGTCCGTAGACGCTATCCAGCTTGACGTTGCTATACGGCATGAGCACATCAAAACCTGCATCCATCGCCATATTGACGTCAAATGGACTGTTGTGCGGCGTGGGGTCAAGCATGTGCAAAATGCTACGTTTCTCCATTTGAAATCCTCTTTAATTTTGAAGGTATAGTAAGATTTAAGCGTTCGATTTAATATATTCTCTGGCCACTTCAAAAGCATGTTCAAAATGCAGATATACAGGCTTGTCGGTACTTAGCATTTTTTTCAACAAGCGGTTTTGTGCCTGATATTTTATATTGCCGATTGCCAGGGCACCTATGCCGACTGCTCCACTGGTCGACCCTTCAATCGCTTTGCCGTTATAAAATGCGTCTACGCCGGCAATACCTGCGGGCGGCACCGCATTAACATCGGCAGCCACTTTCAACTGTGGAGCAGAGGCGATAAGTTCCGCGCTTAATAATTCAATACCGGCAGCTCCGGTTGCAAAAACAACGTCGGCGGTTTTCATATAGTCAGCTTTATCTGCATCCGCGCCGGCTGAAATGGTAATTTTACCGTTACCAAATTCATCGCTGCACATATCGGCAATGTGCTGCGCTTTATCCAGTTGTCTGCCGATGATTCTTACGTTAGCGCCGGCTTGAGCGGCAATAACTGCTGCCGCTTGACCTACGGGTCCTGTTCCACCTAATGCCAGAATATTTTTTCCTTTCAGTGTAGTGTTGAATTTTGTCAATAATTCACGCTCCACTGCGGCTACCATGCCCGCAGCGGTCGTAAATGCGCCGCTGGGGTCAGCAAAAACAGATACTTCAAAAGGCGGAACCATTGATCGTTTGGCCATTTTCAGCATATCCATTGCCTGTTTGGTGTCGCGGCCGCCAATAAAGATGCCGGTGCGATTTAGATTTTTCGCACTGCGCGAAAAAATGGCATCCTGTACCAAGCCCTGAACTTCACTGGCTTCAACATTTGTATAAGGCAACGCAGAAACCCAGCCCGCATCCAATGCCATGTTGACATCAAATGGACTGAGATTTTTGGCTGTGGTCAGCATGTGTAAAATGAATTGTTTTTCCATGATAGCTCCTTGATGTATTTAACGGATAAGTATAAAAGAAAAAATTATAGAATAACAATGTACTTGCATATTTGAACCTGAAAATATGACAAATTTTTGGCCCAACGCATTGGCGCGGTAAATGTCGGGTTACAAGAAGCCGTAACCCAATAGTAACAGGAAGACGGCGAGTTGTTCACTAAACTGGCGGAATAAGGAATCAAAGACCCTGACCCTATGGCTCCAATTCTCACAAAATGTTAGATAGCCGATGGAATTCTTGTAAACTAATAAAGTCTTATCATTGATTTTTATCTGGATGAAATAGTAGAGACTCATCAGGAGTTCCAGTTTTTCAGTTGATTATTCGCTGCATTTTAGGAGATTAATATGTGGACCAAACTAATTGAAATTGTCGAAACAAGATGGAATGAAGGCCTAACACCAAAACATGGTTTGGCAAAAGCTATCAATACCTTTATGGATCGATACACAACTGCCATATCGCTTTTCAGTTTTTCGAGAATAACCGGAGTGAGCAGAATTTTGCCAATTTTGCCTTTGCCATCGACGGTATGATTTCAACGCTCAAGAACTTGCACCCCACGTTGCAAATCTTCGATTCGGAACTGGCGGATCGATTGAACAATTACGCGCTGGGCACCGACCGGATCGCCGCTATGAGCAATCCCCGGGATCTTGTAAAGTCACAGATCAGGTTTCTGAGGGAACTGGTGCGTGAGGAATCCAGCATAATCGGACTCCCTGAAGAAGAATTCACGGCGTTTAGAGGCGCCAAAGAACAGTTGTGCAAATTTATTCGCACGAATCTCACGATGGCTGAAATTTTTGGGCAGCCGTAAAAAGACATCAAAGATGAGCACACATCAAAATTCAAACGATTAAAGAGCCAGTCTCGATTTTCGCTGCTAAAAGTTGGGCTGGATCCCGTCTGAATGTTACATAATGCCAGCAGGAGAAGAGATAGTGGTGCCGATAATGAAGTGCGATAAGTTACTTTTTCAATGATTTTATGAAAAACACGTAGGCGGAATGGATTTTCAACTAATAAAAGGCAGCATTTCTTCCTCTCCTGTGTTTGCTCTGGATGCAGAGGAGATTATTAACAGTTTAAAAATTTTGAACACTTTACGCCACCGGTGTGGCTGCAAGGTGTTATATTCAATCAAGTCTTTACCTTTATCTTCAGTTCTGGGAATTGCAAAACCCTTTGTTGACGGCTTTTCAGTCAGTTCTTTATTTGAAGCGCGACTGGCAGATGAGATTTTAGCGGGACAAGGCGTTATTCACTTGACAACGCCAGGTATAAGGCCGGATGAGTGGGATGACATGGCGCCTTTGCTTACGCACATCAGTTTCAATTCATTAACACAATATCAGCGTTTTGCTACTGCCGCCAAGACACAAACATCCATCGGTTTACGCGTTAATCCCAAA
>JAQTMV010000173.1 GCA_028714175.1 Methylococcales bacterium | reverse complement strand
CATTGATGCAGTTTCTTCAAGACTTATAATTATGTATAGCGCGCTGCCAGTAATCGCTGGTAGCGTGCGGGGTACAGGTCGAAATTAAATATTTCTATACATAGTTAGGTACTATACATAGGGGTCGAAAGCAGAAGTTTTCATTTTACCTTTAAAATATCAACACTGTTCCAGATGGGTGGACTTACCGCTCTTTTCAAATCATAAGCTTTTAACAATATCTTCTATCAACTGCGGCCCTCGATAAATAAGGCCGCTGTAAATTTGCACCAAACTCGCGCCTGCTGTTAATTTTTCCTGGGCATCGGCTGCATTTAAAATACCCCCCGCCGCAATTATCGGGATTTTTCCCTGTAATTCAGCTGCCAAGCTACGTACAACCGCAGTGGCTTTTTCTTTAACCGGCGCGCCGCTTAAGCCGCCCGCTTCATCAGCAAGCGGATGGCCGGCAATCATGTCGCGAGCGATAGTGGTGTTGGTGGCAATCACGCCGTCTATTTCAAATTCCAGTAACAACCTGGCAATATGAGTTATTTCATCAGCAGTTAAATCCGGAGCAATTTTTATGGCCAAAGGGACATATTTCCCGTGCTCCTGTTGCAACTTCAATTGCTCTTCTTTTAACGCGGCAATCAGACTTTTAATTTCATCGCCCTGCTGCAATTGACGCAGGTTTTTAGTATTCGGCGAGGAAATATTAATCGTAATGTAACTGGCGGACGTATAAGCCTTGCGTAAGCCGGTTAAATAATCGTCCGCAGCATTCTCGATCGGTGTATCGAAATTCTTGCCGATATTTATCCCCAAAACACCCATGTAGTTGCTTTGTTTTACCTCATGCAGCAAGTGGTCCAATCCCAGATTATTAAAGCCCATGCGGTTGATAATCGCCTGGTGCTCCGGTAGTCTGAACAGACGAGGTTTCGGGTTGCCAGGCTGCGGACGCGGCGTCACTGTACCTATTTCAACAAAGCCAAAACCTAATGCAGCAAGGGCGTCAATATAATCACCGTTCTTATCCATGCCAGCCGCGAGGCCGACAGGGTTTTTAAAGCTCAGTCCCATTACCCGCACCGGCTTGTCTTTAATAGCGGGGTAGATCAGTTTTCCCAAAGCGGAAACATGTGCTGCCTTCAGCAACTTAAGCGTGACTTCATGCGCTGTTTCCGGCGCTAAAGAAAATAAGAGGGGGCGTAGTAAGGGATAAAGGTTCATGATTAAGTGGTAAATTGTGTGGGTTTTCGTTCTGAATCCAGCAACTCGATAACAGGCCGGGTTTCGGGACGAACGCCGCGCCAGATAAAAAAGGCTTCCGCTGCCTGTTCGACCAGCATCCCCAGACCATCCAGGCTTTTAACAGCGTGATTTTCCAGTCCCCAGCGCACAAAAACAGTCGGTTCATTGCTGTAGGCGAGGTCATAACATACACCATTTTTAGCCAGCAAACATTCAGGCAATGGCGGTAATTGGCCGCTCAAACTGGTTGATGTTGCATTCAAAATTAAATCAAATTGCTGATTTTTTAAATTGCTAAAACCGCAACCTGAGATCGAACCTTTATCCTGAAATTCTGTAGCCAGATTGACTGCTTTATCAATGGTGCGGTTAGCGATCACTATGGAGTGTGGAGATTGCTCAAGAAGGGGGACAATAATGCCCCGGCTTGCCCCCCCCGCGCCCAAAATCAGGATTCTGCTCCCGGCCAGACTAATGGCATGATTGGTCATTAAATCTGTTATCAACCCTATACCGTCGGTATTGTCGCCCAGAATAGAACCATCCGCCTGCAACGCCAGTGTATTAACCGCTTTGCTCAGTTGGGCGCGTTCTGTTTTTTTATCGGCATAAGCCCACGCGAGTTCTTTAAGCGGTATGGTGCAATTCAAGCCCTTGCCGGCTTCAGCAAAAAACCTTGCAACGGCTGCCGAAAATTGTTCAGCCGGAACTTCTTGTGGGCTATATTCTAGCGATTGTCCCGTTTGTTCGGCAAAAATCTGATGAATGCGTGGCGATTTGCTGTGTTTGATGGGGTAGCCAAAGACAGCATAACGGTCTATGGATGTCATTCTTGCGCTCTTTTTTCTAGCCAGAATTCAATCAAAATTGTCACTATAACAATAAAAATGGCGATAATTAATTCAATCCAGAAAAAATGTTGCGTGTTTGCTGCAATAATAGCGGATGCACCCAGAAAAATTCCTACCAGACTAAAACGCCAGCCTACTCGCAGTCCATCAAGAATGGTTGACTGCGCTAAAATCATCATAATGACTATTCCGGCATTTGCTTGTGTCAAGTGTTCAGATCTTTGTAGTGAGAATATTCCTTCCACCATTAGTAAAGAAGTTAACCAGTGTATGGATTGTTCACGTAATATTTTCTTAAAATCAGTGATACGATGCTTGGATTGTAGCCAGGCAATTGTTATTGCAAACAGGGCAAATACGAAAACCATAATCATCCAGTATCCATAGCCGTCAACGGGCGAATAGTCAGTGATTCGAACGCCTATCAGCGACAGAACAAGCAGTAAAATCAAAATGGCTTCTTCGACATAAAAACGTCTTTTGGCGGTAATTTCTGTGTCCTCTAGCATGTAAAAGGCTCCATTTCAGGTGTTTTGCAAGATAGATGATTAATAAAAGTATATTTAATTTTAAGGTAATATCAGGTAAAAAGGCAGCTAATTAATAGCGTTAATCCTGTAGCCATTGGGCTACAGACTTCGCGTAATACGTCAAAATTGCATCGCTGCCGGCCCGTTTAAACGCTAACAAGGATTCCAGAACAACCCGTTTTTCATCCAGCCAGCCGTTCATCGCGGCGGCTTTGATCATCGCGTATTCACCACTGACCTGGTAGGCAAACGTCGGTACGCCATACTGGTCTTTGACCCGGCGAATAATGTCCAGATAAGGCATTCCGGGTTTAACCATGACCATATCCGCGCCCTCCTGTAAATCCAGCTGAATTTCGCGCAAGGCTTCATCAGAATTAGCCGGATCCATTTGATAGCTGTATTTATTGCTTTTACCAAGATTCCCGGCAGAACCCACTGCATCTCTGAACGGGCCATAGAAGCTGGACGCGTATTTGGCAGAGTAGGCGAGTATTAATGTGTTGATATGGTTTTGAGATTCCAGTGCTTGTCTTATCGCACCGATACGGCCATCCATCATGTCCGAAGGCGCAACAATATCGGCTCCGGCTTCAGCATGAGACAGCGCTTGTTTGATTAATACGTCTATGGTTTCATCATTAATGACGTAGCCGTCCTCATTAATAAGTCCATCCTGTCCGTGTGACGTAAAAGGATCCAGGGCGACATCGGTAATAATTCCCAATCCGGGAATGGCTTTTTTAAGTGCTCTTACACTGCGCTGGGTTAACCCGTCAGGGTTATAAGCTTCGGCGGCATTGTCTGATTTTTTATCTGCCGGCGTGAAGGGAAACAGCGCAATCGCAGGGATGCCGAGATGATAAATTTCTTGAGTCTGTTCCAGCAGCAAGTCCAGCGAAAACCGTTCTATGCCCGGCATCGATGAGATAGACTCTCTTTGGTTTGCGCCTTCCATAACAAACATCGGGTAAATCAGATCATCAACGGATAAGCGGTTTTCGCGCATTAAACGACGGGAAAAATCGTTATAACGCATTCTTCTCATGCGTGTTTGAGGAAAATTGATGCCACTATATTTCATCTTATCCTTACTCATGGGTCTGTTGGTTGTAATTTGCGGCCAAACCTTCTGGCTCTGAGATTATTGTATCAGGGAATTTATTCAATGAGTTAAAGCGAATGAGCAAAGACAGCAGCGTGTAAGTGGGCAAAAAACCTTTTACCAGTACTACCTACAGTTAAGTCACATCGCTATGGTACATAATTGCCGGTACTTTCATCTTTTCATCTGCTGGAAAGAGATGGGAGGGGAGCTTTGAAAAAACGTTTTTTATGGGTAAACGTTATCATTACTGATTATTTTGTTAAAACAATATCCTGCTTGCAGATTAACGAGGCACAACGATAGGTCATTGCAGCGCGCGTATGAACACCTAGTTTTGCACATATCCTTCTCATATAGGTCGCAACGGTCCATTCACTGATATGGAGTTTATCAGCCACTTGCTTATTTGGACAACCTAACGCCACCAAGGTGGCGATCTGTAACTCCCGCGCAGTCAAAACAATACTTAGATTTATTTCATCGGTCTCCCGGATGGGGACTTTCATCACAATTGCGCAACTACAATCATTTACTTTAAAACGGGCAATTTCTGTCAATGAATTACAATCAAGAACTGAAAGCTCTACAGGAATATCAGATTCATCAGCAAGCTTAATGGCCAAACAGTCGTGATTGTCAAACTTAAAATCACACAATATCTCTACTTTCTCTGTGCCAGAGTCGAGTAAAGCTGTTTGTATTTCAACATCCACATCGGAATTATCAACCATCGTGATACCTTTAGTTATCTAGACGAAAATTCCTAATGAATACGAATTTTCGTCGTTTTATTAATCGGCCTAATGTGTAATAAAGATTCAAAAAAACTTCGGGATTGCGTTTCTGTACTCTGATCTATCAAGAATAACTGCGCGTAGACTAGATTAATCAGTTTGTCTAGTAAAAAAGATAATTACTTTATACAAAATAAATCATTCTCGCAATAAGTAGAAATACCTATTGAAACTACAAATCATTATAAACGCTGTTCAATACCCCCTGACCAAGTCTATTTTTCTACTACTGATTTTTTCGGATTTAATTAATGATCGGCCTGACAATGTCGCATAACTCTTGGGTGGAACTGCCTGTCTCAAACCAAAAATGTTTGCCAAATTTGCATTAATTTTGTAAATGGCTCGCAACTTTTCGGCGGGGCCGCATAACAAGGGAGTGACACCAGGCCCGTGTCCGCTGACCGTGCTGTCACCATGAACAATAACGCCATATGTCATATAGCCTTGGCGAAAACTGGGGCCAAAACGGGTATCCGCATCGACAATAGCAATCATATCGCCAAACCTTAGACGTCCCAAGCCAAAGCGTCTTCTAACTTCAGAGTCGAATAATTGAATATCGTAATCTCCTCGCCAGACTGTGTTTTTACCAAGACCCGAACCCATGATTCTGGCTGGAATGCGGTGAGTGACGGGGACTTCAAGCCGCCCGTTACTTTCGACAATACCCCAGCGAGTAAGCAGTTCTGGAGCGCAATTAAACACCGAAATATCAGGATAGTCTGTTAATTCCAGGCCAAGACCGCAACTATAAATTTGCATACGATCGCCAATATTAAGACGCCTTAACACTCGGGAAGGAAAATCCGCAATAACATGATCCACGCCTCCGTGCTTACCGGTTACTAATCCCCACTGACCCGTACAGGGGCCGCTTATAACCCTTACCCGATTGCCGACGCAGGCGTAGGTGATGAGCGCCCGGTTTGGGCCATTGCGTGCACCCACCACTTCGCGCTGATTATTGTGCAAGGCCACACCCGGCTCGATGTGATCGCCTGCCAGCCCGACACAACGATCGCCGATGCGGCGGTTGAGCACTATGCCGCCGGTAGCAGGCAGTACCCGTGGAATGCCGTCATTGCCGATGCGATAGGGATTGGCCGCGCCCACCGGATGCGCAATTTGCCCGGACACGGCGACCATGACCAGGTCGCCGAGGTTCAAACGTGGGGTCTGTCGTCGTAATGTTGCTAAATCATTCATAGCAGATACCAGAATCCTTGCGCTTCGCGCCAATAATCAATGGAAGGCCAGATTGCCGGAATCTCCGTCTCATCCAGGCCGTAGTCAATATGCTCAACGCCTTCCAGGTCCGGCACCTCTACCGCGCAAGCCGCCGGCGCGGCGAGGTGTAAGACCGCCAGCCTGAGCCCGGACCATATCCATTTGCTCAACCCCGTCTGCACTAAAACCTGCCGCAACAAATCGCTTTCCTGTTTTTGCCAGGGATCGCAGGCGGCTACTTCCTGGCAAGGGATGCCGCCGCCCTCCAGCACCTGGCAGATAGCGGGGCTTGATTCATCAGCGAGATGCGTCAGCACGAAGGCGGCCGGCAGACATGCCGCCAGCGTCGCCGTATCACGACAGGCCGATGGCAAGGGCGCGCCCTTATCCGGCAAGCGTTGATCCAGCGCGGCGCTGAGCGCTTCGTAGCGCCAGACGATGTCTGGCTCAATGCCTTCGGGTAAAAAGGATTCCAGTGGGCTGTCGCCGATCCAATAACAATGTTGCCTCGAAGGGTCATTGTCCAACCGGATGCGATCCCACTCGCGCAGTGTCTGCACGACCGCCTGCGCCCTTTCGGTCTGGCTCCCATGTCCACCGGCAGCCAACAGGATTTCCGGTCGCCCCATGTAGAAATGGGTGTTGTCGAGAATATGCCACAGCTCACGCGCAACCCACACCTCCAGCGCAGACCCCAGCCGTGTTAGCAAGGGCAAACCATGGACCGATAGCGCCAGCGTCGGGTCCAATACGCAGACCCAACGCCTGTGGCTGATGTTGAGCGAGAAATCAGGTAATGTGGCATTCATATCGTTCATGTACTCCTAGTGCCGTAAGCTGAATGATCAATGGGAATTCCAACTTAAGTCTTTATAATACGTTAGCTAGAATTGTATACTTCATTCCTCGGGTTCGTATCTTTCTGATCTGTCTGCCGGTAGTTCAATTATTCTTAACTTATTTATCATTGCTGTTCGTTACAGCCGATTATTCTCATAAACGCTGCAAACCGGCTGCATTAAGGGCGGCCTGCACCGCATACAGCGCCCTGTCCAGATGCGTATCCACGCCCAACAAACTCCGGCCCGGAGCGAAAATACTTCCACCCGTACCAGCAGCCTCGCGTGCCGACGTAATGGCAAAAATGGCATTGCCTATCATATCTCGCACTTGTCGCAAGCGACCACCGGACATCACGTGGCCGATTTCGGCATTTCCACGTATCAAGGCGTTTTTTGCTCTAGTTATAGCCGCTAGAAAGCGTGATGAGTTTTCTTTGACATGGGCGTTGGCGCTCGCGCGGATAGCCTGTTGCGCATCGCGTAGAAGGGAAAGCCACGGACTGATATGTCTGCGAACCGGTCCAGGACGGCCACCACGTATTGCAGGTCTGAATACTGCTTCGTCAATCATCGAGTCGATTTCGTCTAGCGGCAAATCATTATGATTCCGGTATCGCATCGAACTTCGCTGTGGCGACGGATAGCGCACATCATCGCCATAACATCGGCAGCCAGCCTCTCGCCCGCCCCAACCGCAACGTCCTTGGTTAGCTCTACCGCACGGATAACCCATGCGGCATTGTGCATAGTTCAACCGTGTGCAAACTGTCCTACGAACCGCTACGTCGATTAAAGCATCGATTTCTTCATCGAAATTCCAATATGCCATAACAAAAGCTCCTTAACATAACGAAAACCAAGGAGTTTAATAACCCTAGAACATTCAGACGGTTAAGCCTCTAACCCGCAAGGCCCTCCTCTGAAGCGAATTTCCACCCGGCGGTTCATGGCCCGCCCGGCCGAGGTAACGTTGGAACGTATTGGACGGGTTGGGCCGACATTGGTCACATTGATCCGCACTTCCCGGCGGCTCGCGGCTGGAAGCCTGGATATGCGCGGTCTTAGCAGACCAGCCAGATGATTTGCTGCGGCTAAAGCGCGGGCAGTCCCCAGTCGACCGAATCGGGCTGGATCTCCCACTTCGTCCTCGTGGCCTTCCGCATCTACGAAGAAACAAAAATTGAAGCTACGGCTCGCAGGCATTTGCCGCACTATGTTATCCGCAACTCTTGCTAATGCTGTCCTGTGCGATGCCGTGAGCCCCGACCCGCCGAAGGCAAAATGGGTCAGAAGCGTTGTACCCGAACGTGGGGGTACCGGGTCGAATTCATCATCTATTTCCCCGAAAAGATCGGCAGAGAATTCTTCATCTATCTCATCAAATAATTCATTGGCAAATCGATCGTACATAACATCCTCCTCGACTGTGAGACACGCAGTCTCTTTAACTTAAATTCTCAGGCTAAACCCTCGGACTAGCCATGTATGGTGGTGGGAAAGAAATCCTGCGCACTTCACTTGTCTGCCGTATCCAAACATTCAAATTCTTCAGTACTGTTTCAGTGATCCGCGTTGCCTGGTTCCTTTCTGGGCAAACTCCGGAGCTGTACCCGACGGCAGAGATAATCCCGACCAGGTTCCGTATACCCTTCCAACGCAACCATACGGGACCACCACTCATTCCAGGTGCCAAATCGTTAGAAAGGTCTATTTGTGAACTAACAGTGTCCGCGCGGCCAGGATCAAGGATATCTTCGAAAGATACCCACTGCATCGACCCGAGGTCTGAACTGTCACAGATAAAATACTCGTTACCGGTTATAAGTCTGCCAATCGGAATATCTCTACATTTATCGAAAGTGTAACCGACGGCATTGACCCTTACCCCTTTTAAGATTTTACTGTTCACCGGGTTAATAATCGTGTGCTTGCCGAATTTCTGACTTCCCCAGAAACCTAAGGGACGATCGCCAATGACGCGATACATCCGTGAGCCAATTGGTTCAACTAGCTCGATGAGGCCGTAATCTTGTGCAGAGCCTGGATTAAGCCCTCGGAAAACCAGACTCCTATATGTTGAATCGGTTCTCGCTGCCTTGCCGCATGTCCACCCGAACGGCATAATCTTTTCGGGAACTTGATGGAATCCGTTTAATCCTGGTATGACAACAACTGCAACCGCATCGGCAGCATAAAGAAACTTACCGTATTCATCTTTGACACTGTCGATTATCACATGCGCACCTGTTACAACGTATTGTTCTTCGATGAGCAAACCCGTGCCCTCGCTGTACCAAGTGCTGCCATTGGAATCCTGAAAAGCAACCTGAATTTTACAAACCCAACGAAACGGCTCGTGAAGAGTTTCGTAGATAGGAGAGCGTTCGTCTTCATCGATTACTGCACATTTTAGGTCTCCTTTAAAGTCCTTCCATTTGGGTTTTTCAATCATAGTACTATCAATCCGCTTTTCCGTAGGTACCATGGCTGGGAAGACATCGCAAGGATTCTCCAAAATAGTCCAGCCATCGAAAGCGGAGTGTTCATCTGCTAGCTCATCGAAGACATCATCCATAAATCGCTCGTGCATGTGATACCTCTTGTTCAACCTAGTTGTCATAGGGTAATTCTCATTATTTCTGGAGAATTTCGCTGAACTCATCTCTGAGATCTTTCAGGGTTAAGGGGATAATTTCAGAGCCACCCGTAAGAAACTCACGAAGATGAACTTCACCGCCCGATACTTTGGTCACGACATAAGTATGGTCGTGTATGAGCGTTTTCGGTTTATTTTTAGTCCCAGCAACAGTGGGGCGCGTTTGGGCGCGCTTCAGTAAGTTTCTTAGCCGGTCTAGTGTCAACTTCTGTATATTCTTAGGATGAGTATTAAAGTTTTCATCCTTGAAGGAGGGAAGTGGAAATTCATCTACACCCAATTGAGCGTCGGGCCATACTTTAGGCCAGATTTCATTATTGTTGAATCTGACCCACGTAAATGTGCCAACGAAGTCGAAAAAGACGCGTGCGAGCGTAGGGGGATCGCTACCAGAGAACAAGTCCAGTTCTTCATAACGATTATTTCTTGTTCGCATCTTAACATATGCTTTTTCTATGTAGCTAACCCAACCTCCATCCAAAGCTCTAGCAAACACTAGATTTTCAAGTTCCGCTTTCACCCCAGGCGGCACAGATGCTGGTCGTGGGAAATGCAGTCTTGGTGAAATGGTAATAGTCCTACCCGCTCCTTCAAATTTGATTCGAAACACACTGGGGCCTGAACCGGGGCGTCCTTTAAAAGTGGATCGGTAAGGCTGATATTCGTCGTGGAAGATCATATCACGGAGCTTCTTGGGCCAAACCCGACCAAATGCTGCCAAGATAGCAGGGAGAGGACAACTGGAGATGTTCTGCTGTTTGACCGACTGCCACTTTACGCTTGGTTCGTAAAATGGCAGTATGCAGTTAAAGAAGGGTTTTGCACAACGATCGAGTAATACCGTAGGGATATCTTGTCGGGTATCAAGATCATCTGTTGTAGCTTCGGGTTCTTTCAAGTTAATAGGCGTTTTTTCAGCCTCCGCTGATTCGAATAGCGCTTCAGATATCGCCGCATCGATAAAGTCTTCAATTCCATCTGCGTCCGCGAGCTCATTGAAGACTTCGTCTACTAATCCCCTATACATAGAAAACCTCCCGGAAAGGCATCTTCCCGTCACTAAGAGTTAAACCATCGCCCCGGCCGCCTGCTGAATTCCCAACACATTCCTTAACGCCGGCGTTACACCCGAGAAACCACGCCCTTCTGGTGTCATTCGGTAGGCTGCGACCCAGGCTTCAGCATGGGAGC
>JAQTMV010000172.1 GCA_028714175.1 Methylococcales bacterium | reverse complement strand
GACAATCGTATAATCAACTGACAAGGGACGCTATTTTTCAGAATGTAGTGCCACATGGATTTTTTATGTAATGTAATATATTGATTATAAATGTTTATTATTTTTAAGTGTTAAATATGGGTTAAGTCGGTCCCGAAACAACCGGACGATTTTAGCATCGAGGACTCGATCCTCAAGTTTCAAGCCCAGTAAGTGCATGAAACTGAAACGTTCCCGTATCTTCCTGCCATCCGACAGGTTGTGCAGTTGCTGGAGTACCAGCACCTTGAACATCAAGACCACGTCGATGGGCTTGGCTCCCGCCTTGCTTTTCCTGTCCTTGTCATGCACCCGACTGAGGTCAGGGCGAAACTTTTTCAAGCCCACTTAGGGCTCGCCCATTTTGGTCAGTTTCGCGGCGCGTTCTTCTACGTCGAATAATCCAGGTTGGCGGGGTGGTTTCATGGGCATGTGTCTCTGGGTGGGTTTGCCGCTATTATCTCATTTCGTTGCTTACACAGTGCATCCAAAAAAATCAGATGATAGGTGGAATTAATAGAGATGCCCTAATATTATTTCTAATGCCGATTTCGTACTGTTGTTAGGATAATCTATTATATTTTTGACCTGATGAAACCATATAATCAGTTTGCCTGGTGGCCTCTAGCGCGTTTGAATAGACTAGCTTGCTGGACTGTCGGTGGTGAATTTGACGGATCACCCCCCCTAGAATAAATTGGTAAAATGAACCCTGTTTACGCTGGACAGACAGGCGAAGAAGGCCGATGCAGGAAGAGCTTTGCCTTTTCAATTTCATTCACATATTGATTGATAAGTTTCTATTGCTCGGGAGAAAGCACCTTCTCACCATTGGGTATAAAGCAAAGGGAGATCCCTGAGTGAACTGAGTCTTTCCATCTGCTGAAACTCTCTTTAATTATTCATGAAATAACCAACAATATCTATATCCAAATTTGCGTAACTTGCGTCTGTCAAGTTTTTTACCAAAATAAGATCTAGAATAATGCTATCTGTAACAGTATTAAAAGAGGGTGAACAAACCCAATCGGAGCCATTACAACGCCACATTAAGTAATTAATGTTTAAATCGAATTTTCATTTTTAATCGGTATATATACATAACAATTGATCCGATTATTTTGTTATAAAGTAATATCTTATAAAGAATAAACTTTGGTTGTTCGTGTATTTCTTCATACAATCTATAATTGTCGTATTTTATATGTTCGTTTAATATATTATATAATAATATATTTGATTCATAAAATTTTATCAAGCCGGCAGTAAGATACCTTTTATATACTCTGTGTTTCCAATTATCTAATGTTTCAATGTCAAAAATTGAAGATGCCTTTGCGTCTTCATAAACAGACTGAATAAAAGAAATATCCTTAATAAACTTATAGACAGATTTTTCAGACTTATCACCAGAACTAGCATTATTATCATGAAGACGCCAAACATAAGTTATCCTTGGAATATAAGCGACATCACCCTTAAGGTTTAATAGTAAACTTAGTCTAAAGTCCATATATCCGTTCACATCATCAAGAAATGGAGGATTTAGCTCAAGAAGATATCTTCGAGAAAACATTGCACCACCAGTTCCTATACTGCCACTGGCCTTCGCGAAGGATAGAAAGACATCTTTTCCTGAAGCGATATTATCAAAATTAAAGAATTTTTTATCAAGAAAATAGAAATTTTTAGCACAGAAACCAGTTTCACTGCTGTTTTGCATTTGCTTCCAATCTGATGCTACGATTGATACCCTTTCATGCCGCTCAAACTTATTTACCGCATCCGAAATAAATTCGTTGTCTATAAAATAGTCATCAGAAGATACATAGGTAATATATTTCCCCTTCGCGAGCTCCGTTGCTTTTTGAAAGTTTTTTATCATACCTGTATTAAAAGTATTTGTGAATACCTTTATTCTCTCATCAGCTTTATATCGATTAATTATTTCAAGTGATCTATCAGTGGAGCAATTATCACTAATAATTATCTCAAGATTTTGATAATTTTGATGTAATACTGATTCGATTGCTTCTGCAATATACTCTTCTCTGTTATAACAAGTAATTATTACACTCACTAGAGGTGTTTTATTTTCTATTTTGCTCATAAGTAACTATTCCTTGGATAAGTCATCAGATAAAAGTTGTATGGAAAAAAATGAATGCCAAATTTGGATACGCAGTATTGAAGCAGCAAGAGAACTAGCAATAAAGACAGTGACCGATGCAGTAAACAGCCAAGCAATTTGTACTATAACGGATATGCCAGAGGGCGGCATTACCCACGCGAACAGGCAGGCAACAGTGACTGCGGCACTTAACGGTAATAACACATCTTGAAAGTACCAGTACCATTTCTCACCAGATAAAATTTTACGGTACATAAAATGTATCGCGACAAACACATAGCCAGCATTCAAAACTACCCAAACACCAGCGGCTCCTTCTGTACCATATAGCTGCGCCGCCCAAAATATAGCTGGAACGATGTAGGCGACAGAAATTAAATTGACTTTAATAGTAAAGCTGGTCCAGCCATAAGCAAGTTGTGTTTGCCAGGGTATCCAATACAGCCCGTTTAACAGGTTGCCAAGTGCAAGTAGCCTCACCAGAGGCGCGGAACGTTGCGCCAAAGTAGCGTCCTGAGTCCATAGATGTAATATTGGCTCCGCAAAAAACATCAAGATGATGGCGGCACTGCCCATAATAACTGTCACCAGTTGAGAACTCTTGTGGTAACTGTAGATCAATTGGGTTTGATCTTGGTTGGCAACGAGTTTGCTAAAGTGTGGAAAGAAGGCTTGAGCAATGGGGGCGACAAGAGTGAACAAGGCACTTGCTACAATTGCTGCCAATGAATAGTAACCGAATGCTTCCAGCGTCAGTAATTTGGAAAGCAGAATTTTATCGACTTGCGTAAGTAATAAAGACAAAAAAGTGATACCAACCATTCCAGCAGCATAACGCCATACACCCTTTAGGGCGGGTATTGAAAACCGTCCACTGTAGTCTGCTGTAGGTAAAGCACAGTAAACCATGGTTATGAACAAACCTACCGTCAGAATTGATATGATCCCTTGCCACAAGAAAAATGCTTCGAGGGTAGGTGATATCCAGATTAAGATACCTACAGCACCCAACCCCTTTAGAGTAGCCATAATAATAAGGATAATGTTTAATGCAACCTGTTTCTGTAGTCCAATGATGCTGCTCCGGTAGATATTCTCAATAAACCGCAAGGCAGTAATCATACCCATGATGGTAAACGCTTGGGCAACAGTAGCTACAGGTAATTTCTCTGCTTTTAGCCAGTCCGATGCAAGCCAGTCTGAGGCAGCCCAAATACCAGAAGCAATTAAAACAGCGATGCCAAGTGCGATGATTTCAATACTGCGTAATAAATCGCGAATGGATTGCGCGTTATGCGTACCACCTGTAAAACGCGCCATTTCTCGGCTTAACGTTGGGGTCATTCCCACATCCAGCAACGAAAGCCAAGCTTGAAGCAGTGCAAAAATGCTAATCACTCCATAGGCTTCAATCCCCAAATACTTTACATAAATAGGGATAAATGCCAACCCCATCAGGGCGCTCCAGCCCTGACCAAGATAATTGGCGATAACGTTTCTTTTCAGTGACACTACCGAACCCGCTTCAAATACCCATCCGGCGCCACGGTAATCAGCAGTTTGTGCTGAATGCTCTTGTCAATCTCAAATTCCGGGTGTGTCTTCAGATATTCCCACACCGCCGTTTTAGGATTGTCGCCTGGTCCCCATGGGCGGTGTGAGAACATATCGGCAGGCATGTCCTCAACGTTGGTGTCGAAAACAACACAGTAGCTGCCTACACTGGTGAGTGGAGCATAAGCTTCGAGTTCGGCCAGTACATGGTTGTGAGTGTGGTTGCTGTCGAGGCAGACCAGCACGCGCGAGTAGTTTGCGGCGACGGCATATACCTGCTCGATGATCTCGGGTGCGATGCTTGAACCTTGGATCATCTGGATTCTGGAGGCCATGGGATGAGCTTCAATAGCAGCTCGGTTGTGCGCTCGTATGTCAATGTCGATACCCAGCACCTTACGGCGAGAGATTTTCGGGTCGAGTTTCTCGCCCGCCTCGATGGCGTCGCACATATCCAGCATTGCTAACATTGAGGCGCTGAAGATAAGCGATCCACCATGGGCAATGCCGGTCTCAATAATTAAATCCGGCCTTACTTGCCATATTATTTCCTGCATCGCAACGATATCTTGTGGCATCTGAATGATGGGTCGCCCCAATATATCAAAGTTATACTCATAATCCAGGCGGGTTAGATCAAGTATAGTTTCCCGGTATCGCAGTTCTTCAGCCGCATATCTTTTAATCCGGTTGTTACGCTCTTCGTAAAATTCTTTTACTAAATTTTTCATATTAAAAATCCTTAATAAACAAAAGGTAAATATAACAATACATCAAAAGCTATAACCAAGCTTTCAGCCAGGGCTCTTTTTGATAATTCGCTTTTATACTTATAACTGGCAACTCGAATCGATCATGGTTTGACGCCCAAAAGCTGTTCTGGCGAAATAACTGTCTTACCAAAAGGTGGCATATATAAGCCTTGCCTTGCTTCGCTTGGTTGAAGTCCAAGAAAAAATCAATTTCCGCCAAACCGATATTCAAAAAAACAAAATTTATCCGCCGCACCCATTGTATCCTCCATAAAAGTACGATCGATATCAGGAACTGGAAGAATTTTTACAAATCAATTATAGAGACGTCTTGCCGTACTATCACCGTCAAGACTAACGGACTTTCTTCCCCAATCGCCTAGCCCTTCATCATCGTTATCCCAAGTTTCGCGCCGCACATATTCAAACTCTGCTGTTACATAGTTTTGCACGTCTTGCAGGATATAAAAAAATCTGTCCTGAAGCGGTGGGTCTGCCATCAAATACAGGAGAGAAGTGGACATAAATTCACATACATTTCAGAAATGTTTGGTTTGCGCCATTATTGAGCCTAATAGCCCAAGATATTTTTAACTACAGCAATAACTCTTGACTGTTCATTTTCAGTCAAATCATTGTAGGAAGGAAGATTAATAGCTCTAGAGCAAATATCATGTGCAACCACATTTGAGTCTGTGTGGAATTCTGAAAATGGCGGCAGCGAACTCAATGGCCAAAAGAATACTCTGGCATCAATGTTTTCATCCAGAAATGCTTTCTGTAGTTGCTCACGAGTGATGCCTGTTTTTCTCGCAAAAACCACTGTCGGCATCCATGCGCCTATAACTGTTCCGGATGGTTCTGGATTTAGGCTGATTTCTTTAAAGCCACCAAGGGCTTCTCTATAAGTACGAAAAATATCACGCTTACGTGTGATTAGTTCATCAATACGCTCCATTTGAGCGCATCCAATCGCCGCTTGTATATTAGATATCTTGTACTTGAATCCAACCACATCCGGCCAAAATTGCTTGGTTTGACTATGAGCACGACCATGATTGGAAAGGGTCAGAACTGTTTCGTACAGGTCGGCATCATTGGTGACAAACATTCCACCTTCACCTGTAGTAATGGTTTTAGTGCCATGAAAGGAGAAGGTGCCAAATATACCCATACTCCCGGCCCGCTTACTATGATACTGCGACCCGATACCTTCTGCGGCATCTTCAATCACGGGAATACCGTAACGTTGACCCATCTCCATTAGCCTATCCATCTCGCACAGATTGCCATACATATGAACCACAATGATGGCTTTGGTACGCGGTGTGATGGCGGCTTCGACAAGCTCTGGGTCGATACACCAACTATCAGGCAAAATGTCCACAAATACAGGTTTAGCTCCTAAATGTACAACAGGGGCAGCCGTGGCTATCCAGTTGGTGTCAGCCATGATGACTTCATCCCCAGGACCAATACCTAGGGCGGCGAGCCCCATATGCAAGGCTCCCGTGCAGCTTGATGTGGCAATGGCGTACTTGACACCCAGATGGGCCTTGAATGCTTCTTCAAAGCGATTGATGTATTCGTAACATTTTTCGCCCCAGCCATTAATGGCTGCTTCGGTGGCGTAACTAACTTCCAGTTCGGTGATAGAGGGTTTGGTATAATGGATCCGTGGTTTCATACAACCTCCATGTTCGGCACAGCAGTCACAAATTGCCCATTCCATGATTTAACATACTCAAGCTGCTGCATTACCTCTGTCTTGAGGTTCCAAGGTAAAACAACCACGTAATCCGGCTTCGCTGTTTGGAGCTGGCTTTCATCGACGATAGGTATCCGGCTACCGGGCATGTACTTACCCTGTTTGGCAGGGTTACGGTCGACCACAAACGAAATCAAATCAGGGCGTATGCCTGCGTAGTTCATCAAGGTATTACCTTTGGCCGCAGCGCCATAAGCCGCTACTTTTTTACC
The DNA here is from genome assembly GCA_028714175.1 of Methylococcales bacterium. Classification (GTDB taxonomy): domain Bacteria; phylum Pseudomonadota; class Gammaproteobacteria; order Methylococcales; family Methylomonadaceae; genus JAGXGJ01. The sequence goes on along the minus strand of JAQTMV010000172.1, from coordinate 4,090 downwards.
TTGCCGTTTGGCTTCGATTAAAAAGCTTAGAAAATCATTTTTCACCTTATCGGTTTTGGCTTGGAAGCCAGTGTAATAGCTAACTGTCTTTATACCCGCCTGGACTTCGCGTTTCAGTAATTCATCTACCTTTATGCCAACAGGGTGGTGACCGGTATCGGCGCGTTGAGCAAATACACGTAGGCTACCGCCATGTGTGGGAAGTTCTTCTACATCAAATACCTTCAACCCATTAGCCGCAAAAATACGTTCAACCGCTGTCAATGACAGGTAAGAAAAATGCTCATGATAGATAGTATCAAATTGATTCTCTTCCACCAGCTTTAATAAATGAGGAAATTCAAAGGTTGCCACACCGTGAGGTTTAAGCAGTAGAGTGAAGCCTGACACAAAATCGTTGATGTCAGGCACATGTGCCAGAACATTATTGGCGGCAGTCAAATCGGCTTGTTTTCCTTGTGCAATTAATTCTCCAGCCAAGCGGACACTAAAGAAATCTTCTACGATAGGAATGCCTTTGGCACGGGCAGCGGCAGCGGTGCTCGACGTAGGTTCTATACCTAGACAAGGGATTTCACGTGCTTTGGCAAATTGCAATAAATAGCCGTCATTGGCGGCAACCTCTATCACGTAAGAATCATTACTCAAACCAAAGCGCGCAATCATAGTAGAAACATACTGTTCAGCATGTTGTAACCATGTGCTGGAAAATGAACTAAAGTAAGCATAATCGGCGGCAAACAACTCTTCGGCCTGCGCGTAATCTTCTGTTTGTACTAACCAGCAACCAGTGCACACGAGTACGCGCAATGGATAATAGCTTTCCGGTGCATGCAAGGCTTCATTGCCAACATAGGCATTAGAAGGTGGAGCTGTGCCTAAATCTATGAACGGTAAGTTCAAGTTAGCTTGGCAATGGCGACATTTCATAAGCATATTCCTAAAAAATCGGTGCCGATCAAGGCACGGTGACGATCACGCTGTGATAGTTCTGTGATTGGCAATGGCCAGTCGATGTTCAACGCTGGATCGTTATATGCCACACCACCTTCTGCAGTTGGCTGATAAGCAGTTGTATGCAAATACAATAATTCGCTGTCTGGTTCCAATACCTGAAAGCCATGAGCACATCCTTCAGGGATTACCAACATCCGAGCATTATCAGACGATAGCTCTTCGGCATGCCATTGTAAAAAAGTTGGGGAATTAGCTCTTAAGTCAATAGCCAGATCCCAAACTCGACCCTTCAAACAACGCACCAGTTTCATTTCAGCGTGCGGCGGTTGTTGATAATGCAACCCGCGTACTGCCCCTACTGCATGAGTGCGAGAATGATTTATCTGTACTATTCTCCGTTTCCCGATTATTTCCGCCAATTCGTTTTCACAATACAGTCTGGCAAACAATCCACGTTCATCACAAAATGCTGTAGTTTCAACGATCATCACATCATGTAGTGAAGTCTTCAAAATATTCATGGCATTATCTATTGAAAAAATTCAATTTTTTTAAAAGCGATTTACTGACCATTCGAGGGTTTCAGTCAGTAGACCTGTTTTTTTCAAATGATTTAACACATTCAAACGCATTAACGAAGACGAACGGAAATGGGTATCATCAAAGCCCATCGATTCCAGTCTGTCTTTCAAGTGCCTGATAACATTATCAAGATTGCATTCAGGTTGATATTCAGCTGGAGCAAGTTTATTGAATAAATCAAAATTGACTCGGTAAGAACGTTTGTCCGGGGGTGCATTTTCATTTATGAAAACATCAGTGCCGGATATAACTTGGGCAACCGCAGTAGCCAGATCGCGTACTTGATAATTCCAGCGATTACTCCCCGCGTTAACCGCAAGAAAAGCACCGCCATTATCTAAAGATCTACTTATAGCCCAGTCCATTGCCTTAGCCATATCAGAAACGGCGATCAATGGCCTCCAAGGCGTTCCATCGCTCATAACAGTTATTTTTTTCTCAGCTACAGCACCTGCAACAAAATCATTTAACACTAAATCTAAACGTAGGCGATCGCTGGCACCACAGGCTGTAGCAAAACGCAAGCAGGTAACGATAAACTCAGGCGATGCCAATTTTATCAATTCAAGCTCAGTCGCCACTTTAGAACGCGCATATGCAGTCAGTGGATTCAACGTTGATTGTTCGGTACGGGCACCATCATTCGCAAAACCATACATGCTACAACTGGAAGCAAATACAAATCGGCTAACACCTGCTTCTTTGGCTAATTGAGCAAGCCGCACACTGGCTCGGTAATTTATCTCTTCTGTCACCGCTTCAAATTGATTTCCCATCGGATCATTTGAGATAGCCGCCAAATGAACAATGGCATCAATACCTTCCAATAAATCCGCTGTCAGTTTACGTACATCCTGGAAATGCTGAATATCAAGAATCGTTTCGGGCAAAAAATCAGGCTGCGTTAAACAATGGGCAAAATAGCCTAAGTCAAGACCTATTAGTGTAGCGTTAGGGTAGGAGTGCCGAAGTCGTTTAATGACAACCGGGCCAATATATCCCATGTTACCTGTAATCAAAATTTTCATCGTCATTTTAATCCAATATTAGTGTAATTTTTTCTGAATGTAATCGCACACATAATTCGAAAAGGACAGTGCGCAAGTGAAAGCAGGAGATACTGCATTAAGAATATGTACAGATTCGCTATCGCCCTCCAGTACAAAATCCATTTCTAACCGCTGTGTTTCAATGTCCAATAATTGCGCTCTAATACCTGGCCTTCCCCAACGTTGATATAGCTTGCTATCGATACCACTAACTAATGTTCTGGCTAAATTTACCAAATGCGCCTTGGAGTATTTTTGTATCTCTTCAAATGCCAACCGTTTAAAATCAAACTCAGACGACCATAGCAAACGTGCTTGTCTTGACAAAATATCCAGGACTTCTTCATACTTAAAATGACTGAAGCCGTCATATTGCTCACGCCAAAAGGCAGGGATTGCTGTAGGGCCAATTTTTATTGTACCTTGCGAGGTTACTGTAAAATGCACACCCAAAAATGGATTGCGCATATCAGGTACTGGATAAATATTAGTGCGAATGGCGCCGACTAGCTCATCAGAATAGATGTATAAACCTTTGAATGGCAGAATTCTATAACGTGTCGAAAAGCCAAATTCCCTAGCTACACTATCTGCATACAAGCCAGCAGCATTGATGATATAAGCAGCACGGAATTCACCTTGGGATGTTTCTACACCATGTTCGGTTCGACCTTTAAAAAATACGCCACAATGAAATTGAACCCCCTCGGCTTGGGCATCTTTGCGCATGGACTTCATCACACAAACAGGGTCAACCGATGCAGTTGTAGGCGAAAAAATAGCACGTTCAAAGGTTTTAACTCGAGGTTCAACGTGTCGGGCTTCTTCTGCGCTTATTTCCTGTAATTCAATGTCATTGCTACGGCCGCGTTGCAAAAGCAGATCCAACCCCTTCAAATCGCTAGAATCTTTAGCGACAACCAATTTTCCGCAAGCATTAACTTGAATTTGACGAGTTTGGCAATACTCACGCATTGCGTAATTACCATCTCGTGTCAATTTGGCTTTTAAACTATCGGGAGCGTAATAAAAACCGGCATGAAGCACACCACTATTACGACCGCTCGCATGGAAACCAACATCCGCTTCTTTTTCTAGTAAAGCAACTGCCATCTCTGGATAAAGCATTTTAAGGCGACGACCGACACTTATCCCAATGATGCCACCACCAATTATTAAAAAATCGGTCTGATATTTAGACATTAAAGTAACCGGATTGAAAAGGTATAATAGCCGAATAGTCCCGCAGCACTTGCAATTGAAATACTGTCATTGCCATATCTTCCAAGGCGCGCTGCCCGATGACCAAAGCTCTTCCAAATGGATTTTATCGCGTAAAGTGTCCATTGGCTGCCAAAAGTCATCATGCTCAAAGGCCATCATTTGCTCCATTGCGGCGAGTTGAATTAGCGGTTCCCCTTCCCAGAGTGAGCGATCGCCTTCAATCAGGTCAATACACTTCGGTGAGAGGATGAAAAATCCGCCATTAATTAGGCCGCCAT
>JAQTMV010000171.1 GCA_028714175.1 Methylococcales bacterium | reverse complement strand
GACAATCGTATAATCAACTGACAAGGGACGCTATTTTTCAGAATGTAGTGCCACATGGATTTTTTATGTAATGTAATATATTGATTATAAATGTTTATTATTTTTAAGTGTTAAATATGGGTTAAGTACAGAACTAACCCGGCGAGCTAATGTATTCGACACCAAGCACCCTGGGACGCCTATTTATCAGATAATCCAAACGCTGCATGCCACTCACGACTATGAGCCATGTCATTGTGGTGTTACACATTGAACATAAAAACCAGATTGATTAAGCTTGAACAAAGTTTCGCAGTAAAGGCTAAACATCCATTGCCGTTTGAAAGTAGTGAAGAATCCCGGCAATGGCTCCATGACACGATTCAACGTATTAACTAAAGAAAGCGATTAATCGATGAAAGCATTATCGAAGATAACTATACGCGACAACCAAGAACGCCACTAACGCTTGATACTAGCCTACAAAAATATGGTTATACGATATATTGAATGAAATGGAGATACGGCATGAGCCTTATGAGCATTAAAAATAGAGTGAACAAGTTGGAATCAGTGTTGTGTCGTGATTCCACAAGAATCGACGAATGGACTGGGATAATCCCTAGAGAGCCGGGTGAAACCATCTTTGCTTATGAAAATCGCTGTAAAAAAGCCATGCGGGAAGCAATTAGTAATTGTCGAACCGTTTTCGATTTATTGAAGGAAAGACGAATGATTAAAAAGTAGTTTATTGAAATTTGAACGCAATACCAGAAAAAACGACTTTGCGTTGATAGCTGTTGCTGATCGCAAAAACAAAGAGAAAAGCATGTCTACGGTGTTTCCTGATGACTGTATATACAAAGCCGAAAAGGGCGATTTATCTTGCGCTCTTGGACGAAAGGATAAAGAAATTATATCGACAAATTAAACGACGTTATATTATGGAAGGGCCGCTTTCTGATTTAACTCGGCAAGATCGTACACCGGTTATTTGTAATCTGGTTCAGCTAAACTAACTATACTATGCTGGTACAGGTAGTTTTTGTCTAAATAGTTACTCGAACGATGCGCTTCGTTCCGCACATTTGCCCTTACGGCACACGGCTACAAAGGAAGGAGTGCAACTGGAGGATATTCAAGCATTGCTACCACGCAGATTTAAGCTCTTGCTGGGCATAGAATAAGATGCGAAACACGGTATCACTATTCATGGGCATCATCATCGACCTTAGTCGATTAATAGTTAATCGTTATATTTTTCAATAAATGCCATGATATGTAACATTTGTTTAAATCCTAAACGCAAGACGCGATTTAAAACCAGTCGGTTAGTGATTTGTCAATGGTGTGTAACTGAATTAATAAAGGATAAGGATGATACCCCAAAGTCTCTTATCGAGTCGTTGCGGTTTAACTATAAAAATAATGAGATAGGAAAGATACGACCCATAAAGTTTCTTGCTAATTCGCAGCCAACCGCACCTATATATCCCGAGGCAGAATTGCAGCAAGCCTCTTCTGTTAGCTTGAGGGAGGCAACGATCAATGAAGGTGTACTAACCTCTATATATCGCAGTCTTTTTAATGATCAGGAAAGAAAAAAAGAAGCGGAAAAAATAAAATTAAGTAAACAGAATGAAATTATGGAACGATATGAAGCAGAGAAAGAGGCTTATAGGCTGCAATTAATTTCAATTGAGCAAGCGAAAAAAAGTTATTTAGAATTGGAAGCCAGCCTACCCAAAAGAATTGAGGAATATATAGCTAATCATCTTTCATTTTTGCGTTCCACTACTAATCAGCTAAAGTCAAAAAGTGATCGACTTTTACGCGCTCACCTATTAGGACTAATAAATGCTGACAAAATGATTCTCAATCGTCCCGATGAAGATAAATATGAGCGATTGAGGGATCATATCAAATCTCAAGACGGGCATGCCTGCGTAATTTGCCATAAAACAAGTTTTGACTCAGAGTTGCATGTACATCATATTATTCCGCTGTCTCTGTATGGCACCAATCAGCCGCAAAATCTTGTTACGCTTTGTTACTCTTGTCATAACAAACAGCATCCGACGATCAAAGTCCCCCGAACAAAGCCAAATAATTCAGACAGTCGAATACCACGAAAAAGCACTTTTATTGCGGTTAATATAAAAACAACTGGTTTTTTCAATGAGGATGAAATAATTGAGATTGGAGCTGCGCTTTTTGAAAATGGAGCAGTTGTTAACAAATTTCACTCGCTCTTGCATACAAGACGGCATATTCCTGATAAATTCATTGAAATAACTGGAATAACTCAGCAAATGGTTGATAGCGCACCTAAGCTGGATATTGCTTTTCCGCAGTTTATGTCTTTTATTGGCAAATCAAATCTTGTTGTCCATAATGCGGCTTTTGTCATGCCATTTTTGCAAAAATATGCAAAAACTTTTGGCACAATTATTATCAATAACATAACAGATACTCTTTTAATTTCCAGAAAAAAACTGCCGCAACTAGAAGGTGATAAGATATTTACGCTTACAAATTATCTTAAAACAAAAAGAACACCTACAAATCGTGCGTTAGATGACAGCATTGCAATTGGATTAGTTTTTCTTCGTTTAGCAAGTATTAAAGATGAATCTCCGGCTCATCAAACTATAAAGAAACCAACTAAACGCCCCAAGTCTATCAATAAACCTAATGAGGGTTTTGTCCCTACAATCAAGAGCCTTGAAAAAAAATATAGAGGCTATTAATAAACCGCCATCAATAATTGGAAATGAAAGACTTGAAGACGCGTATAAAGCTTACAGTCAGAAAAATTACATATCTGCGTTCCAAATTTATAGGCACTTAGCCAAACAAGGGGAAGTAATAGCACAGTTTAATTTGGGAGTGATGTACGACAATGGCCAAGGTATTACACAAAACGACAAACACGCTGTGTATTGCTATCAAAAGGCCGCTGAACAAGATTATGCGGGGGCGCAATTCAAATTAGGCTGGATGTACGCCAACGGACGCGGCATAGAGCAAGACGATAAGCAAGCCATGTTCTGGTATCAGAAGACCGCTGATCAAGGTCATGAGACTGCACAAAATAATTTAGGTTGGATGTACGAAAGCGGACGTGGCGTAGAGCAAGACGCCGAGCAAGCCGTGTTTTGGTATGGCGTAGCCGCTGATCAAGGTTATGCGACTGCGCAATGCAATTTAGGTTGGATGTACCTGGACGGTAAGGGCGTAGAAGAGGACGATGAGCAAGCCGTGATTTGGTATCAAAAGGCCGCTGAACAAGATTATGCGGGGGCGAAATTCAAATTAGGCTGGATGTACGCTAACGGACGCGGCATAGAGCAAGACGATAAGCAAGCCGTGTTCTGGTATCAGAAGACCGCTGATCAAGGTCATGAGACTGCACAAAATAATTTAGGTTGGATGTACGCCAACGGACACGACATAGAGCAAGACAATAAGCAAGCCGTGTTCTGGTATCAGAAGGCCGCTGATCAAGGTTATGCGACTGCGCAATGCAATTTAGGTTGGATGTACGCAAACGGTCGAGCTGTAAAGCAAGACGATGACGAAGCCGTATCCTGGTATCGTAAGGCCGCTGAACAAGGCGATGAGACTGCGCAAAAAAATCTTACAAGACGCGGAATCAACTGGAAGGACGGATAATTTACCAGTTTCAGCATCCGTTGTTATAAGTTCACACACAAATCAATATTAAAAAACAAGGAGTAATTAAATGGATGATTTAAACAATAAAGACGAACGCTCATTATTGACTCAATTGCTCGATGATTCAAAGCTTTACAAAAAAGGGAAAAACTTTAAGGAGTTACTCGATTTTGTAAATAGTCTTAGCAATTTTGCCCCATTCAATGTTTTTTTACTCCATATCCAAAAGCCCGGCTTGATGTTTGCAGCGTCTGAACATGACTGGAAAAATAGATTTAATCGCACGATAAAAGAGGGAGCAAGGCCGCTTTTAATATTATGGCCATTTGCTCCAGTGGCATTAGTTTATGATGTGAAAGATACCGAAGGCGACGACTTACCCGTCGATGTTGCCCAAGCATTCAGGGCTACAGGCGGATTGACAGCAGAGCGCATTCAAGCTTTTATAAATATGCTTATAAAACTGGGTATAGATACGAAGTTGATTGAATATGGCGATGGGCATGCAGGCCACATACAACAGAGGCCGGAACATGATTTAAAAATAAACAAACAGTCGGTACAGGCAAAAGAAAAGCCGGATTATTTGATTAGATTAAATAAAAATCACGATCCCAATGTCCAGTTCGCTACATTAGGGCATGAATTGGCTCATCTTTACCTGGGGCATTTAGGTGCGGATAAATTTTTAAAAATACCCGATAGACAGAAAAAAACTCATGAAACTATGGAATTGGAGGCGGAATCTGTCTGTTATATTGTCTGTCATCGTAATAATGTTAAGCCCAATTCAGAGGCTTATTTAACAGATTTTGTAGGTGATAAGTTGCAAGCTGACGACATGGATTTGTATGCCTTGTTAAAAGCGGCTGGGCAGATCGAAACGATTCTTGATTTAGTCGAGCATACGAGTTTTAAAGATTAATTATGAATCCACCCACTTTACAAAAATCGATGAAGGTCAGTTTAACTTGATTTCTGTTTTGCGATTGACCCTCATACACCAATACCAGAGAATCTGATTCATATCCTGGATGGGTGAGGATTAAAGAATTTTTTTTGAAGTTACATGAGGTGAAAATTTAACAATCAAGGTCGGGTGATAGGTGCTTTTTTGCATATACTGCTTATTATATGCTTATTAAGATTTTTCGGACAATAAAAAAGGCCTTAGATTTTCACCTAAGGCCTTGATTTATTTGGAGCTAGTGAGGGGATTCGAACTCCTGACCGGCTGATTACAAATCAGCTGCTCTACCAACTGAGCTACACCAGCAAAGAACAAGCATTATACATAAAAATATTTTTTTGAAAAGCCCTTTGGTTATTTTTTTCTTTCTTTCAGCTTTATTTTTACCAAAGCATTTTTCGCTCCGGTTGTTATCGAAATTCGTAAATTTGGTTTTAAACTGTTTAATCTTGCCCGACGATTCAACAGTACCTTTAGGCCGATAGGAAGGAATTATAGAAGGAATTAAATGGTGGTGTTTGCCATTACCTATCAAATCATTGCGCCCCATCGCGTTTAAGGTATCACGCAATAACGGCCAGTTTTCAGTCTCGTGGTAACGAAGGAAGGCTTTATTCAAACGCCGCTGCTTGATGCTTTTGAATATGAGCATATCGTCAGCTGTGCGGCTGACTTCATTCAGCTTTTCTTTGCCGGAATGGTACATCGCGTTGGCGATGGACATCGGCGATGGTAAGAATGCCTGAACCTGGCCGGCTCTAAAGCCATTACGCTTCAGCCATAGTGCCAGATTCAGCATGACCATATCGTTAGTGCCCGGGTGGGCGGCGATACAATAAGGAATCAAAAATTGTTGCTTACCCGCTTCCCTGTAATATTTATCGAACATTTATTTGAAACGATCGTAAGTCCCGATGCCCGGCTTCATCATTTTTGATAACTGCCCTTGTTCGGTATGCTCAGGTATGATTTTAACATAGCCGCCGATATGATGAGTAACCAGTTCCTTGACGTACTCAGGGCGACTCTATGGCCGGATCATAACGAAGACCGGAGACAATAAAGATTTTTTTGATACCGGGCAAGGCTCTGGCACTGCGTTAGAGTTTAATCAGATGGCTATGATCGGTATTAAGATCAGGACAAATGCCGGGGTAAACGCAGGACGGTTTACGACAGGCCGCTTTTAATCTTTTCATCTTTGCAGTCCATCCGGTACATGTTGGCTGTGGGGCCGCCCAAATCGGAAATATGAAAGCGGTAAAATTGGGGGATGTATCGCTGATGGCTTCGATTTCTCGAATAATAGAATCTTCGGAACAGCTTTGAATGATGCGCCCTTCATGTTCGGTAATCGAGCAAAACGTGCAACCGCCAAAATAGCCGCGCATGCTATTAACCGAATGCTGAATCATTTCAATGGCGGGTACATTGGCATTGCCATAAGCTTTGTGATGCACACGTGAGTAGGGCAAATCGAATACGCCATCCATTTCTTTTGTGGACAAGGTAATGGGCGGCGGATTAATCCAGACTTACCGCTGCCCGTGTTGCTGTATCAGTGGACGCGCATTACCGGGGTTGGTTTCAGCGTGCATAACACGTGATGCATATGCATAAAGTATCGGATCATCTTTTACGGCTTCATTAGCAGGAAGACGAATAACAGTTTGCACCCGTTGATCCCTGATGAGCTGGCGGTACATTCCCACGCTGGAGCATGGGAACGAGATCACTTTTTCGCTGTCATTGTTATCAGGCTTTTTGTCACTAGCAGGCCCTTCCTGATATGGATTTTGTTTGGGACTCAGTGCACCCGGCTTATCAATATCGGTGGAGTCTTTAACCACCCAGTCTTCAGGTATTTGTTTAACGAAATGTACTGTACCGCGTATGCCTCTTATGTCCCCAATAGCTTCGCCATTGGCTAAACGAAGGGCAATTTCCACGACTTGACGTTCAGCATTACCGTAAACCAGCAAGTCGGCTTTGGAATCCAGCAAAACGGATTTACGCACTTGATCCGACCAGCAAGCATAGTGAGCTATACGCCATAAACTGGCTTCTATGCCGCCGATAATAACCGGCACATCTTTGCAGGCTTCGGCAACGATGCGAATAGATGTTGACAGCGCGGTCAGGACGTTTACCGGCAACACCATTGGAAGTATAGGCATCGTTTGAACGGATTTTGTCCGAAGTATAACGGTTGACCATTGAATCCATATTGCCGCCCGTCACACCAAAAAAAAGATTGGGCTCGGTTGTTATAGCAGTGGAAATTATGTTCTTATCAGTTGGTCAAAAGTGCTGGCATTATGTTTTCCAAGATCTTTTAAAAAAATCGGAAATTCAATCTGGTAATGTTGTTCAAGCATTAATGCTTGTATTTTTAACTCTCTCATGGAATATCGGGGTGAATAGTCATTAAAAGCAAGAGCAATTATATTGCCTTTATCACGAACGGGCAGAAATAAAACTTTCCAGTTAAAAACCTGGCACAGCCATAGGGATATTTGCTGAAACAAGGGGTTATGCGCGCCACCCCAAAGATTGATAATTAAAATGCCAGCGTTTTTTAATACGGCTTTACAGGCATCAAAAAAATCAATATTACAAATTGATGATGCCATGCCTTCGTGGTCAAACGCATCGATAAAAGCCAGACCATAGTGCTTTCGACTGGTCTCGGCGCGTTGCAGCATATAGTGTCCACCGTCATCGACTATAATTTTCAGGCGAGGATCCAACGGCAAGCCAAAATGACTGCGAGCGATTTTGACTACACTTTTTCGACATTCTATCGCTTTCAAGTGACATTCCGGAAAATGATACAATAAATGCTTGGTCAAGGAACCGCCGCCCAGGCCAATAATCAAACCATCATCAAACGTTGTTTTAAACAATAACCAGCTGGTCATTGCCCGTACATAATCCAGTTCAAGCTTGTGCGGGTCAGATAAAAGCATACTACTCTGCCGGGAATCTGAGCCAAAATGCAATGACCTGACGCCATTACGCTCGACAATTTCTAAAATCCCTTCATCATCGTGACTTTCGTGGATAAGCAGACCTTCATATTTGTACATAGTAAAGCTGGAAAGTTTTTAAGCTATAAACAATTATTATACAAGGATCAGCCTTAACCGGCTGAATTGGTTTCTTGTACTTTGCCAAGCAATTCAATCCAATGCACTACTTTTTTAGAACTGCTTGATTGTAAATGGCTTAAACAACCGATATTTGCCGTGGCAATAATATCCGGTTGATTTACCTCCAAGGCCTGTAATTTATTTTCCAGCAATTGCCTGGATAACTCCGGCAGCAATAATGAATAAACTCCCGCCGAACCGCAACAAAGATGGCCATCAGCAACGGCCGTTAACTGATAACCTGTTTTTTCCAGTATAGCTTCAACAACACCGGTTATTTTTTGCCCATGTTGCAGTGTGCAAGGCGATTGGAAGACGATTTTCCTGTTGTCAGCTTTAAATACCGTTAAATCTTCAGCAGCTACCACTTCACTAATATCTTTAGCCAACGCTGAAAACCTCGTTGCCTTTTCAGCGTAAGCTTCATCATGCTTTAATAATTCACCGTAATCTTTAAACATAAGCCCGCACCCGCTCGCCGTGATTACAATGGCTTCTGCGCCTTGCTCAATATAAGGCCAACAGGCATCAATATTTTTTCGCGCAAACTGCAAGGCGTTGGGATGATCTGATAAATGGTAATTTAACGCCCCACAGCAACCGCTATCCTGCACTTTGAGTAAAGCGATGCCCAATTTATTCAAAACCTGAGCTGCGGCAGCGTCAATTGACGGTGCTAATATTTGCTGTACACAACCAGGCAAAATCAACATTTTTCTTGCATGGCCGGTATTTGGCCATGCTACAGCGCGTTGTCTGACAGGAATTTTTTGCTTTAACGCCTTGGGCAAAACAGGTTTCATCAATCTGGCGACGTGTAATAAAGCGCTGAAACGATACCGGTAAGGGAAAACCGCCTTTATCAAGGCGCGCATTATCTGTTTCCGTCGTGTGCGCCCTACCCTTTTGTCGACAATTGTTCTGCCTATATCAAGCAAACGTCCGTAACGAACGCCTGACGGGCAAGTCGTTTCACAAGATCGGCACGTCAGGCACCGATCCAGGTGCTGTTGGGTTAAGCGGCTAACAGGCTGGCCTTCCAAGGCCTGCTTTAACAAATAAATACGTCCTCGCGGACCATCGAGTTCGTTACCCAATAGTTGATAGGTAGGACAGGTCGCATTACAAAAACCACAATGCACGCAGGAACGTAAAATACTTTCCAGTTCGTCGTGCTCAGGTAGTTCTTTAACAAAATCGGCTAACATATCCGTGCTACCAGTCCTTATACATTCTATTGGGATTAAAAAGACCGTCAGGATCGAATGCCTGTTTTATATTTCTGTTGAGCTGTTGCAATTTTCCGCTTAATGGCTGAAAAACATCGCCAGAGCGGTCTTTGCCTTTAAACAATAACGCATGCCCCTGGGCTTGTTCGGCGACTGCAAAAATGCTCTGCGCTGATTCTTCTGATTTCAGCCAGCGCAGGCCACCGCCCCAGTCATAAAACCAATCACCCGCAAGTTTTAATTGCGCTGTCGCTGAAGGCACACAAAGCCGCCATAAATTCATCGTGTTTTGAAAAAACGCATGCCGCTGCTCGGTTAGATTCTGCCAAAACAAGGAGTTCACTTTTTCAGCTTCACCACCGATTTTATTAACCGATGCTGTTACAGCCTTTTCAGATCCAGACAAGCGTACATAAAGAATTTGACCATCATAACTTAAGCCGGAAACAGGCAACGATTGCGAAGCCAGAGACGTCATTTTTTTGATTGCAACATCCGGATTTAATTCCAGACAAACGATCTGCTCAACAGCAGGCAGCGGCAACACTTTCAGAGAAACCTCCAGCAAAACCCCCAAAGTTCCCATGGCGCCTGCCATTAACCGCGAGACGTCGTAACCGGCAACATTTTTCATCACCTCACCACCGAATGACAAGACTTCACCCTTGCCATTAATTATTTTACAACCCAAAACAAAATCCCTGACTGATCCGGTAAAAGGCCGTCTTGAACCTGACAGCCCGCACGCTATTGCGCCGCCCAGTGTTGCTGAATCTGAAAAATGCGGCGGCTCAAATGCCAGCATTTGCCCCTGCTCGGCTAAGGTTTTTTGTATTGTTGACAGCAAGGTACCCGCTCGCGCTGTAATGACCAATTCTGAAGGGTGATAATTGACAATGCCTTGATGCCCATTAACACGTAGCAACTGCCCTGTTGACTCTCTGCCAAAAAAAGCCTTGCTATTGCCACCGACTATTTTTAACGGTGTCTTGGCGGCAACTGCATCCCTGACAGCTTGCTGCAAAAATAACTTCAGGTCATGTGCTGGATAATTCATATAAAGGCTGTCTGAAGAATAACGCTGTATGACCCGTACGGCGATAGCGTATTGCGCCATTTTCAAAGGCCAACACAGGGTGCGATACGGCTAACGCCTATTGCTAACTATGGATTACGCCTTACCGCATTGTCCGCCATTTAGCATCACCACATTTGTTCCACGTGGGCACACGAAAGGCATGTGCGTACCCTACCTGGCTGACCCCATTTATCCGATTTATCCGGCGCTCCTGCGCGAAGTCGAGGCCAACGTCCCCGAGCGCAACGAGAACGCCGTACACGTCAATTGTCGTTTCACCACCCAAGATGCCCGGCGAAAACTCGCTCGCTTGTATCCGCGCGTTTCAACTTGACTGACTATATAGACCCCCGCGCCACATTTCGACTCTACCACGTTCTGGCGGCAGAAGGAAGTGAATAGTTCACAAGTATTGCGTGAAAACATTCACGGCGCAAAGTGCCCTGTCTTGTTAACTTATCACTAATTTCCAAGTTCTCTCTCTTTTCACTCGCATGACGACAGGGCTTTGGGAAGAAACAATCGGTCCCTTTGGCTAACGATTAGCTGGACAATTATGTT
>JAQTMV010000170.1 GCA_028714175.1 Methylococcales bacterium | reverse complement strand
AATGTGGGAGCAAGAAAACATCCCCTATACGGTTCGGAAGAAACGCCAAGTTTTTTTCGACAATATTCGAAGCCAAAAAGCGGGGATAACGTAGCTTGGGCGTAAGGACAGATTTCGACAGCCTAGTATCAACGTCCCTTTCCCGGAAGATTCGCAAAGCATTATCGACACCATTACTCAGTCACTGTTGCTCAACCCGGATCGAAAGATTGCCACTAAAAAAGGCACTGCAATTAATGACCGGCAGCTGACACTGTTTGATTTCTCAGACTTTGACGAAGCCGCCGCCGCCAAAGAAAAAGTTAGCCGTAAAATTGACGAAGCAGCTGAACGCGAAAAAGTCTCTCGCGGCATTTTTGCCCAAAATGCCATCAAAGCGCATGAAATAGAAGCCGATCTAAGAGAAATTGATGAAGCGATTGGCGATCCCTTAGCGGTTGAAAGCTTTGTCACTGTTACGCTTAAAAACTTGCTCGACGCACAAGTGACCACCTTAAAAAAAGGCTATCGAATAGTCACCGCCAACTTGTCGCCTCAGCTTCGTGACTTATTGCCGGCCGGAGACACCGTTAACGTATCCTTCCAATCGCCAACGCCAGAGGGTTACCATTATCTCGGCCGCAACCACCCGTTTGTTGAACAGCTCTGCCAGTTCATCATGGCTAATACCCTGTCCAGATCGAAGTATTCAGCTGCTAGAGCCGCCATTATCCGCACCAAACAAGTCACCAGTAAAACTACGCTGATGCTGTTCCGTTGCCGCAATGTCATCGAGCAAGTTAAAATCGGTTATCAGATCGTCGCCGAAGAAATGTTACTATGGGGCTGGCGGGGTACGCCGCAACAAAAAGAATTTCTTGATCATGATCTTGCCAAAAAACTGTTGAATGAAACCCACGCCGCATCAAACCTGTCCCCCCAAGCGCAGGCCAGTTTTCTGCAAAATGAATTAAAACTGCTGTCGCAATTAGACACTGAATTTCAACAGGTCGCCGAACAGCAATCCAAACGTCTGGTTGAATCGCACCAGCGCTTTAGCGCACTGATGGATAAACAACAGTTTCAGGTTGTCTATCCCGTACTGCCCATGGATTTATTGGGTATTTATATTTTATTGCCGGAATAAATCTTGCCCGGCATACTGGTTTTATTGTAAGTATTCACCTCCCCCTTTGAAAAAGGGGGATTGAGGGGGATTTATTTAAAAAAATCTCCCCTAACCCCTCTTTTCCAAAGAGGGGGAACTGAAGAACAACGATTTGTTTATACTTTTTGGGAACCACCATGCAAACCGTCACCGTTTCTGAACAAGGCCAAGTTATTATCCCTATCAAAATTCGCAAACAACTGGGTATTACCGCAGGCACTCAGCTTAATCTGATTCTGGAAAATGCCGGATTGAGAGTAGAAGTACAAAAACGTATCCAACCGACACGTTCTGAAGATGGCTATGGATTACTGATTTGCAAAGAGCCCGGCGAAAGACATTTGGCCGATTTTGATGTCGCACACATCGTATCCCCGGAATATTAATAACATGACTACCATTCATATAAAGCTAAAAGAAGTCTACGTTGATCATTTGTTGGCAATAATTTCTAACCATCAGGAAATACAAATTGACGACATAGCAATCGAAGGAGTAACCAAAGCCGATAACGTGCAAAAACTGCAAAAAAAGCAGAAGCTCATGCGTATTGCGCAAGAGTGTGCGGGCTTGCCAACCTTGGATAACCATTCACCCGGTCAAATTCTAGGTTACGAGCAAAGTGACTTTGGTCTATGGGGTAATGATTAATTGATGAAACAGAACACCCAGATACTCTTCTCATTTTTATATACAAGTGGCGTCATACCCGCCGGGAAGCGGGTATCCAGTGCCAAGGATGGCGAACTCAAATACCTCCATGTATCCTGGATTCCGGATCAAACAAGTCGACACAACCCATTTTAAGCGAGTAAATTTCATGCAACGCACAATAACCATAGATTGCCCACCCGAGCTATTAATGGGCATCCATCTCAACGCTGAAGACTTTGCTGATTATCTAAAAAAACAAGCAGCCATTAGCTTGTTCAAAGAAGGTAAGCTGTCATCAGGTAGCGCTGCTTCATGGCTGGGCATCGGCCGCGTTGCTTTTTTGCGGATGGCTTTCGATGCCGGAGCTACTTTACTGGAAGATAGTAATGATGACTTTCAACGGGAAACTGCCTTGTTATGATCGTCTTTTCAAACACCACGCCTATCATTGCCCTAAGCAGCATTCAACGTTTGGATTTGTTACCTCATTTGTTTGGACGTATCCATTTGGTAAAGGAAGTGGTAGACGAATGCGAAGCAGGCGGAACTATTGCCGTGCCTTCACTTCGTGAGTTCGATTGGCTCACTATTGTTGAATCTACATCTATCAGCAACCCCAGTTTGTTTTTAGAATTGGACAAGGGCGAAAAACACACCTTGGACATGGCTCAAAAATATCATGCAGACTGGGTACTGATCGATGAGAAAATTGGCCGTAATATGGCAGAATACCTTGACTTGCGCGTCACCGGAATCCTCGGTGTCTTGCTTAAAGCCAAGCAACAAGGACTGATCACGTCGTTTCTGGAATGCGTCACCACCATGCGAAATCATGGCATTTACTATCATCCTGATTTGATCAAAAAATTACTCAATCAAATCGGAGAATCATGAACTACCCCAGCATCCGCATCGAAGGCGCCATACTCTCGCCGGATATTCTCGATGGTCTGTATGACGATACCGTTGGTCAACGTCCGGCTGATTTTGGTCTGGACAGTGGCAGTAAAGTCAAAGACGAAATTGCCCGAGCCTGGGCGGATGCACAAGATTATTGGCGGATTTTCCAGCGCAAACTGGACACCCTAAAAGTTGATAGCCCTGCCACCACCGAAACCCGCAACCTTTGGATGGTGCCGCTGCTAGGCTTACTCGGATATCAACTAGAATACCAGGCTAAAGCAGTCGAACTCAACGGCAAAACCTACGCCATTTCTCATCGCGTCGTTAATCGGGGCAATACGCCGCTGCATATCATCGGCTACCGTGAGGCGGCTGGCCTGGATAGAAAATCGGAACGCACCCACATCGGTGCACCACGCATGTCGGCGCATGGATTGGTGCAGGAATATCTCAACCTGCATGATGAACTGTACGGCCTGGTTACCAACGGCCGGATGCTACGTTTACTGCGTGACAGCTCGCGCCTGATCAAGCTGACCTATCTGGAATTCGATCTCGATCGTATTTTTACCGACGGTCTGTTCGCCGATTTCGCCGTTCTTTATCGGCTGTTGCACGCCACCCGTTTGCCGGTCAGCTACGATACCGCCGCCGACAGCCTAATTGAACTCTATCATCAGGATTCTCTGGATTCCGGCGCGCGAATTCGTGAGGGCCTGAGCCGTGCTGTCGAACAAGCCATCCGTGAGCTTGCCAACGGTTTTTTGCAACATCCCCACAATGACGCGCTCCGCAACCAAATCAACACCGGCAAACTCACCGCCGAAGCGAATTACAGTTTTTTGCTGCATCTAATCTACCGCCTGCTGTTTTTAATGGTCATCGAAGAACGCGGCCTGGTATATCCCAGCAACGCCCAAGCCCGGCACCGTGACATTTATCAGCAATACTACAGCCTGCAACGCTTGCGCCGTCTTGCGGAAAAACGTCACTTGGCCGACCAACGTCACCACGATCTGTGGCTGTCACTACTGGCGACTTTTAAACTGTTTGAGTCTGACAACACGGCCCCCAAACTGGGCCTGGAGCCATTAGCGGGTGATTTGTTTAACCCGCAAGCGATCGATATTCTCGGACAAAGCAGCCTGGGCAATG
This sequence comes from Methylococcales bacterium, assembly GCA_028714175.1. GTDB lineage: Bacteria > Pseudomonadota > Gammaproteobacteria > Methylococcales > Methylomonadaceae > JAGXGJ01. Next base: position 6,860 of record JAQTMV010000170.1, on the reverse strand, counting down.
ATGTATTGCTCGGTTGCTTTAAGCGCTTAAGTCTTTATCAACACCCAGACAACGGCCAAACCCTGCGCGTCAATTACGCAGCACTCAATGTCGAAGAATTTGGTTCCGTCTACGAAGGCCTCCTCGAATACCAACCCGTTTTTTTACAAGACTCCCTTCTCCCTGCGGGCAAAGGTATCGACACAAATCACAACGCCATCATTTCGGCAAGGATGCCGGAATCCAGTGCCATGGATGGCAAACTACAAACACATCCCTGTGTTCTGGATTTCGGCAATCCATGCCGGAATGACGAGCTTTTGCTAAAGTCAACAGCATTTGGGGTGAAGGCAAATCACATCGAATTCATCTTCGCCCAAGGCGACCAACGCGCCGCCACCGGTTCTCACTATACCCCTGATGAATTGGTACAACCGCTGATCAAGCACTCGCTGGATTACCTGATCGCCGACAAACTCAAGGAAGCCAACCCCGAACATGCTTTGCTCAGCTTGCGTGTCGCCGATATTGCCTGCGGTTCCGGTCATATCCTGCTGGCCGCCGCCCGGCGCATCGCCACCGAACTCGCCATCGTTCGCACCGGCGAAGAACAACCTTCACCCTCCGCCTTTCGCGCCGCCATCCGCGACGTAATCCGTCAGTGCATCTACGGCGTAGACTTGAACCCGTTGGCCGTCGAACTGTGCAAAGTCGCACTGTGGCTGGAAGCGCACAATCCCGGTGAACCGCTCAACTTTCTCGACCACCATATCAAATGCGGCAACGCCATCGTCGGTTTTGCCAAGCGTGAGGAACTGGAGCGAGGTATACCGGATGAAGCTTTTGCCACCCAGCCGGGTGATGAAAAAGACATTGCCGCGTTGTTTAGAAAGAAAAATAAAGACGAACGCACGAAACAAGGCCAATTACAGGTTTTTGATCCGGTTATCGAGCAGCAGCTTGACGCCATCGTCAATCGCTGGCGGGAACTGTCCAATCTACCGGAACGAACCCCCGCACAAATTGACAGCAAAAAGCGCCGCTTTCAAGAATTCAGTCAAAGCCAGGACGCCTGGAACTTGGCCGAAATAGCCGCCATGCCGATTGCCCAGTTTTATATCGAAAAAACCAACTCCAACAAACACAAACTGATCACCGATGCCGAATACCGCCGTATCTTGAAGGGACAACAAACGCCGCAAGGTCAGGCGGTTGCTGAAGCGTTTGCTCTCGGCTTGAAAAAGCGTTTTTTCCATTGGTTTTTGGAGTTTCCGGAGATTTTGGCGCGTGGTGGATTTGATTGCATACTTGGGAATCCACCGTATTTGGGTGGGCAAAAGTTGAGCGGCACATATGGCAGCCCATTCTGCAATTACGTCAGATGGGAATTCGCTCCTGTCGGTTTGAGCGATCTTGTGGTCTTTTTTGTCCGCCGCATATACGGCATACTCAGCCCAGGCGGCTTCACCGCTTTCATAACCACTAATTCAATCAAGGATGGAAGCATTCGTGAAGAAGGACTTGAACAGGTGCTTTCGCAGGGTGGATCGATCAACATGGCTGTGCGTGGTATAAAATGGCCGGGGCGAGCTAATTTGGTAGTTTCACTAGTTGCCCTTCACAAAGGCGAATGTCGTAGTAAGAGATTTCTCGATGGTCGAGAGGTTTCAGCCATCAGCGCATATTTCGAGGACAACATAGACATTGGTGCGCCAGAGAATTTGAGAGAAAACTCTGGTCAGGTTTTCCAAGGATCTATTTTCCTTGGTGAAGGATTTCTTCTGAGTCGCGAAGAAGCTATGCAGTTGATTGAACACGATTCACGAAACAGTGAAGTGATTTTTCCAGTGTTAATCGGCAGAGAGGTCAATAATAATCCCGGCCAAAATCCTGATCGCTTCATCATCAACTTTCTCAATCGCTCGGAAGAAGATGCAACCGCGTACCAGACTCCTTTTCAGATTGTCTCGGAACGAGTAAAACCAGGACGAATGGCGCAAAAAAACGACGGTGCGAAAAGATATTGGTGGCGCTATTACCGCTATAATCAGTTATGCTACTCAATACTAAGCATGTTGAGGCACTGTTTTGTGGCATCACTTGTCACCAAGCACCTCAACTTCTCAGCTGTCCCTACCAACTATGTCTACACTCATAGGCTTTGTGTCTTTTCTACGGACCGTTGGGATCTGTATGTCATTGTCCAGTCAACCCTGCATGAAATCTGGGCACGAAAATACAGCGGTGCGTTGAAGCAAGATCTGAATTATTCTCCATCAGACTGCTTTGTCACTTTTCCATTTCCAGAAGGCCTGTGGCAAACCGCCAATCCCCACTTGGCTGAACTCGGGGAACGCTACCACGAACACCGCCGCACCCTGATGCGCCAGCTCTGGCTAGGCCTCACCGACATTTATAACCTGTTTCACACCCGCGATCTCACCCCGGAACGCGTCGCCAAAGTCAGCAAGAAACCGCCGGAAGAAGCCGAAGCCGGTTATCACGGTATTCTGGAATTGCGGCGTTTGCACCGTGAATTGGATCAAGCAGTATTGGACGCTTACGGCTGGGGTAATATAACCCTACCCGATGAGTCACCGGACGCCGACCACTCGCCGCTCGTTACTCACCATTCGCCAATCAACCTCGGTCACGATTTCATCGAAGTCGAAACCCTCCCCGAAAACGACCGCGTCCGCTACACGCTAAGCCCCGAAGACCGCAAAGAAGTCCTCAAACGCCTCCTAGCCCTAAACCACCAACGCGCTGCCGAACAAGCCTCAGCTATCGAGACAAAAACCAAGCCGAAACGCGGCAAAAAATCCCAAACAGCAGAAAACCAAGCGGATTTATTCTTATGATCTGGCGAGTACCCCGACTTCTTGATCCGAAACTTATTCCAGATAGTTTGTGGGATTGTGAAAACTCCATATTGTTACTACCTCCCGCCCTGGTTAAGGCTTATGTCTCGTTGATCAACCGCCATGATCTTCAGGATCTAGCTGATTCGCGTGATTCGAAAAACCCTCCAACTGGCGGTCTAACACAAGAGAAAACCGATGAGCATTTCGCTCAGGCTTTCGATGGTTCTGTAGCGCGTGCCCAGCTCGCGTTACTTGATCCTAAATGCGATGCTGTTCTTTCGTCTAATGCCTATATTAGGAGTTTGGCTGGCAACAAATTGAGTTTGACCGATGCTCCTTGTGGAGCTGGAGCAGCGGCATTTTCATTTCTTGCAAATATTGCTGAGCTTAGGGCTAAAGGTGTTTTGCCTCGGCAGCCCCTGGACGTTTTTTTGATTGGCGCTGAATTATCAGAACCAGCAAGGGTTTACGCTCAATTATTGTTGAATGAAATGCGTGGAGAACTGGAAAAACAAGCCATCTTTATCGAGGCAAATTTCATTTCGTGGGATGTTACAGATTCTCTTAGTAACACTGATCTTATTAAAAAAATGACTTTGGCGTCTGATTCGCATCTACGACGGATGCTTATCGTTGCTAACTTTAACGGCTTTCTCGAAAAGGAACGGAAGAGGAAGGAGGCTGAGCCGCAATTTAATGAGCTTTTCCGCCACGCTTCGGGTAAAAATAGCGTCGCTCTTTGGATAGAACCCGACATGAATCGCGCTACGGGAAATGGTGGATTGTTCGATTGGTTAAGGATAAATTTTAAAACTGTCTGGAGTAAATTTATACAAGAGATTTCCGACAGTATCGAACCCGTACCAACGTCCTCAGCAGAATTTCAATTACCGCCTTACGCCAGAAAAGACCGCAAATGTTCGCCTTGCAGTTATGCCTCTAAAACTGGAGAGAACACCATGAAAAAGCCATTAAGGCCTGGAGTTTTAGCTGTTAGAGCCGTTAATCAGTATCGACGTAGAGAAGTCATGGCATATTTAGCGCTTCGTTACTATTTGGATAATTCCGCTGCAACTAGCGATACATGGGCAAAACAAGTAGCTACTGATTTGATTTTAACTCGTACAAATGCCCCATATTTCAAGGCGCAGCATTTCAAAGAGATCACCGAATCGGGCGATGTGAATCATAGAGCAATTTTTTTGCCTGGTGCCAATGAAGCCTTGGCGGAAGCTGCTTTGCTGGCAGAATGTGCAAGTCATCCAGGTTTTTCCAATCCTGAATCTGTGTATAGCTATCAACTAAATAATGGTAATGATCGATCAGGGATTTTTAAGCATTACACCATCGGCCTTCACGCTCGCCACCTTGCCATAGCTCAAGCGTGCGAGGGCAGCCCGGATGGTATTGTGTTATACATCGATATAAAGCGTTTTTATCCTGACATTTCACTAGAGTTGGCTTTATCAGCTTGGCAAAAAAAATGTGAACAAACCAATCTTGCGGCTCGATATCGTGAAATTGGCGAAAAAATAATCAACGATCATGCCATTGAAGGCGGTCACGAAAATAAAGGAATTCTGACCGGTCCTATGTTTAGTCATCTGATCGCTAATTTAGTTATGGCTGAGCTTGATGCCGAATCAAAGTGTTTACCGGCAAAATATATTCGATACGTTGATGACATTACCCTGGTGGGCAGCCGTGCAGAGGTTGAACAATCGTTGCAGACCATTCGCAGCAAAATTGAAGATATGGGTTTCGAACTGCATGATAAGGAATCTCCCAAAAGCATTGAAATTTCTGCACAAGAATGGCTTAAAGGCCGTCACGACTTTCAACCAAGTAAAAACAGTTTTTCATGGATGACATTAGTTGGCGATTTAAAACGTTTTTTGTTGGCAAATCCGCATCAGGGAGAAACGCTTAAAAAAGCTTTCCATGCTAAAGATTTTCGCATACCAGTCAAAGATTATTCTGAAGCAAGCAATGAGGGCAGTTTCTTAGAGAAATTTGAATATTGGGCAAAAAGACGTTGGTTTAAAACTAAGGTGGCCGAAGTTTCCATAGAAAGTTTGATGAATCAAGCGTTATGGCTTCAAAAACACTATGAGGACGAATTCAGGGAACTAGCTCAATATGCGGTAAATCAGGAGGGCTTTGAACGAAAACGCTGTATTCCCAAGCTTCGTTATCGGTTAGGACGGCTTGTTTATCTAGGTACTGAAGACACACTGTCATCACTTCACTCATTAGCATCAGAAATCCCTGAACTGCAATTTCATACTGCCGTCATGAATTCTGTAGCAACAGGCAACATCGATCAGGTCTTGAGTTTAGGCACCAATGCCGCTCAAGCCGCCGCACAGCCGATCAGGGCTTCTGGGAAGACGGTTAATACAACATTATCTAATTTATCCATAGTGTCAGAACAGTCGCTTGCAGTTTTTTTGTACAATGGTGTGTCTGTGCAACGAAGTTTTGGTCAAGACAAGGTTTCCGAATTGGTTCGATTTGCTGAATCGGGCGCTGATCTCAAGATGATGAAAAGCCAAGATCCGTTTATGCGAGAGATCGCTTGCCTTCATGGAGTCGAAGAAATACCCCGCCATTCTGGTTTATTGGAAAGTGTTTTTGATGTAGATGAAGATTTAGCTTTGGACGCTATTGAGCAACTTCAACAATCTTTACCATCATGTTAAACTTTATCACTTGCTCTTCTATAACTTTGGCTCCGCGCAGTTCTAGGGCTAATAATTCAACTTCAATTCGAAGTAGTCTAAAATAGGGATTCCCATGAGCATTGTTTTGCCGGTATTGCAGTTTGCCCGCTTTCATCGCCTCAATTACTTCACCTTCGGTAAGGCGAAATTCCTTACAGGCATTTTGATGGTTTAGCGTTGCACCTTGTTTTAGCCACAGAGATTCTGACATTTAACTATCCTGTTTTATTAAGCCTAACGACAAACAAAGCGTGGTAACCGTAAGAGCTCTTTTCCGGACACATGGACATCCTCCCTGTAATGGTTTTAGTACTAAAAGATTTCTGAGGAGTTATCTAAAATCACAGGCATTTCAAGGTAGCCTTGCGCATCCTGACATAAAAATCTTCCATGACCTCAATAAAGGAGTTTTGTTTTTGCCAAAATGCGGGAAAATCACCGCCTTTTTTTATTAACATGGCGGGAATAGTCGCCACCTGGCTGGGTTCTATGCTTTTTGGTAAAGGCTGCTGTCCCCGCCAAAAGCCTTTCAGACTGATTTCCTGAGGAAGTTCTGTGAGCACGGGACGTGTGTAAAAACTTGCCACCGGCACTAATTCTTGAGTTGCGCTGCTTTTAGCATCACTTAAAATTTTCCCCAAGGGTGATAGAGCTAATTCCTGTAACAACTTTTCGGGTGCCAGGCCGCGCATTTCAAATAATAAAAACGGATCCTGGTCCAGTTGCCCGGCCAAGCGGTAACAAACACCGGCAATGTGTTTACACGGTACTTCATAATCAGGGCAATTGCAGGCTACTTTAAAATCTCTATAGTCATTCGGCAGTAAATGCACACCGGCATCAGCAAAGACAGTTTCAATGTTTTCCGGGATTTCATTGAGCAACAATCTGGCGATAAAACTGGCTCGTTGACTGAGTTTTTGAATGATTTTTTGCCATTGAGCCGCAGACAGATGGGTCATTTGCACACTGACTTTATACGTCGGCTCTTTATAAACGCCAAAATAGGGATTGATGTTCCCGCGCAGTTTTGCCTCGACTTTGCCATCGTTGAGTAACCATTGCTTGATACGGTTGTCGGTGGAATAGGAACGCCCCCGCTGCAAACGACCGCTGTCGGTAAAATCTTCCAACGCTTCAATAAAGCGCTGTCCCCACCAGGTTTTTGCGTATTTGCTCATGTCAGTCTTCCATAATGCTGTGTTTATTGAGGGCAATCAGTTCTTTAAACGCCTGATTGTCAAGCCTGGTTAGCCAGTTTTCGTCATTACCGACAATGCTGTCGGCCATTTTT
>JAQTMV010000169.1 GCA_028714175.1 Methylococcales bacterium | reverse complement strand
AGAAAAGCATCGATACCTGTATCGCCGAACTCAGCACCCGCTTCAAGGCTAACATGCAAACTCTAATGACCATGAAGTTCCAATTGTTTTCTGAAAAAGCCGAGAACTTGACCGTTTAAAGTATATGCTTAATGTATTATTGATTGAAAGCGATCCTGATAATACATTGCTGGAAAACAGCCTTAAAGATTGTGGTTTCAAGCTCCTGAAGACCCAATACAGTACTACGTTTTTAGCGCTGATCAAGGAAATCAAACCGGATGTCATAATTTTTAATCTGGATACTCCTTCCGAGAAAATACTGGCTGATCTGCTCACGCTTAATCATCAATCCGCGTTACCAGTAATTATGTTTGCCAAAGACGGCAATATCGACACCATTAAACAGGCTATCAAAGCGGAAGTTACTGATTTTATTATCGATGGTCTTGAGCACAAGCGCGTAAACGGCATCATCAATGTTGCAATCGCCAGATTCAAGCATCAGCAATCACTCAAAAATGCCCTGGAAGAAGCGCGTGCAAAACTTGAAGATAGGAAACAGATAGATCGCGCCAAAGCCATTTTAATCAAAACCCAAAACTTCAGTGAAGACGAAGCTTATCACACACTCAGAAAACTGGCGATGGATCGAAATATTACGTTGGGTGAAATGGCCAAAAATGTTATCGCAATGGCTGAACTGCTTAAATAAAAATACTATTCAAAATAATACCGATGAAAACGTTTATCAAGGTTACTGAAATATGGATTCCGGATAAAAAACGTACCCAACTGGAATTTGGCTCAGGTTTATATGGTGCATTGACCGATTTTAAATCCGCCAGCGAACAACAACTTTTCGCATACAACGAAGGATTGCCGGGTAAAGCCTGGGCGGCAGGTCACCCGATTGTACTAACAAAGTTTGAACACTCCTGTTTTAAACGAACTGAAGCCGCTAACAAAGCAGGCTTGACAAGCGGCATTGCCATACCTGTTTTTTCCGGTGACTTTCTGATGGCAGTTGTCGTTTTTTTATGCGGCGACGATGAAGATCATGCAGGCGCTATCGAGGTTTGGAGCAATAATTCGGTATCGGATCTCACACTTAACGTTATGAACGGTTATTACGGCACACTGCAACATTTTGAAGCTATTTCCAGGCAAATCAGCATGCCTAAAGGTCATGGACTAGCCGGGTTGGCATGGGAAACGGGTATGCCGGTACTTATTGATGATATTGGCAAGGATGATACACTCATTAGAGCCAGTGATGCCAAACAGGCGGGCATTAGTATGGGCATCGGGATTCCTGTTTCAGACACCCTCCGGCAAACCTACATCATGACCTTTCTTTCAGCTAAAGCCACCCCTATCGCCAAACGTATCCAGATTTGGATTCCGGATCAACAAGGCAAACGACTCATCTGCCAGGAGGGTTACAGTAAAAATAGCAATGATCTGGCAAAAATCTTTGAAACAATCACCGTTAACAAGGGTGAAGGCGCGCTCGGCCGCGTTTGGCTAACCGGCATGCCGGTCATTACCGGCAATCATGAGCCAGATTACAATCCCGAACTCGATAGCTTGAGCAGTATGCTGGCGATACCGATAATAGAAAACGGCAGGTTAAAAGCGATTGTGAGTTTTTTGTTTTAATTGCAGATAACATCTAAAAAGTTCTTGTTTGGTGCAAAACAGATAAACTGCTGCACATTACTGGAGCATCGAATCAACACCCTTTTATCCTCGTCATTGCGCTCAACGCCCTTTTTATTGTCACAGAGAATCAATAACCACATGTATTAATGGAAGTTTTATCGGTCAAAATACTTCTTATTATTATTGGCATAACTAATGCTTTGTAATTTACAGAAGCTCCAATGCTGGAGCCAAAAATTCGCTCAAAGTTGAGCATCTGACAAAGGCGTCGAATAAATCGTTGTGTCATTATAGACATGCGGTTTTTTGACGCTTTTTTTTGCCTGAACATCTCCTCTTACAGGATCTATTATGAAACGAGCTGAAAATTTTACTATTAAAAAACTGGTTACAGCGCTTACTACTGTAGCCGCCATTGCAACACTGAGTTTTGCAGCCAGTGTTGGCGCAGTTGAAAATCTGGAAAAAGATAGTTTGAAACTGGGCTTCATTAAATTGACAGATATGGCGCCACTGGCGGTAGCTTTTGAAAAAGGTTATTTCGAGGATGAAGGGCTTTCTGTTCAAGTTGAAGCGCAAGCCAACTGGAAGGTTTTACTGGATCGTGTTATCAATGGCGAACTCGACGGCGCCCATATGTTGGCAGGACAACCCATTGGCGCAACCATAGGTTTTGGTACCAAGGCGGATATTGTTACTGCATTTAGTATGGATTTAAACGGTAATGCGATAACCGTCTCCAATGATGTCTGGAAGCAAATGAAACCTCAGATACCGATGAAAGACGGAAAACCGGTACACCCTATTAAAGCAGACGCGCTAAAACCTGTCGTTGAAAAATACAAAAGTGCAGGCAAGCCATTCAATATGGCGATGGTTTTTCCTGTTTCAACACATAATTATGAATTGCGTTACTGGCTGGCAGCCGGCGGTATCAAGCCCGGGTTTTATGCACCTCCAGAAGATACTTCCGGCCAGATTGATGCCGAGGCAAAGCTGTCGGTAACGCCGCCGCCGCAAATGCCTGCCACCCTGGACGCAGGCACCATTGTCGGCTACAGCGTTGGTGAACCCTGGAATCAGCAAGCTGTATTTAAAGGTATTGGCGTTCCAGTAATCAGTGATTATGAAATCTGGAAAAATAACCCTGAAAAAGTTTTTGGGGTGACCAAGGAATGGGCCGACAAAAATCCCAATACGCATTTAGCAGTCATCAAGGCCTTGATCCGCGGTGCAATGTGGCTGGATGCGGAGAACAACAAAAATCGTCCTGAAGCTTCCGAAATGTTATCTCAAAAACAATATGTCGGCGCTGACTATGAGGTTATTGCAAACAGTATGACCGGCACTTTTGAATATGAAAAAGGCGATAAAAGGCCTTTACCTGATTTTAATGTATTTTTTCGCTATAACGCAACCTATCCCTATTACAGCGATGCGATATGGTATTTGACTCAAATGCGCCGCTGGGGACAAATCAACGAACAAAAACCGGATTCCTGGTATATGGAGACTGCGAAGAAAGTTTACCGACCTGAAATTTATATGAAAGCGGCCAAAGCGCTGATTGCCGAAGGTAAAGCCAAAGCCGGAGACTTTCCTCCTGAAAAGGAAACAGGCTTTAAACAGCCGAGTTCTGATTTCATTGACGGTATTGCATTTGACGGTACCAAACCGAATGAGTATCTGACCAAATTCCCAATCGGTCTTAAAGGCAAACAAAAAGTAACAGGCGGCAAGGTTGTTGAGTAGGGGTTGGCCTTGTGCCTGCCCAGGGCAACCACAAGAGATTGCCCCCTACCTATTCGGCACTGTGGTTGCCTCGCTAAACAGTGGATGTTAATTGAGCGAAAGGATGCACATTTTTTTACCTTCCAACTACTTAAAGGTACCGACAATGAGCAACAAACTAATCAAATTTTTTAATATAACCGGGCTAACCTGGTTTGTTCCTTTTGTAAAAATAGCGGCCGGAGAAAACCCTGCACAGCAAATCCGCCAGCTATGGCTAATCATGGGTATTCCTGTTATTGCCTTCATACTGTTTCTTGGCCTATGGGGCTTTTCCGCTGCTAAAGTCAACACCAGTCTTGGCGCTATTCCCGGCCCTGCTGCAGTCTGGCATGAGGCGGGCGGGTTGCTGGCTGAACATTACGCAGAAAAACAAAAAGAAGATGAATATTATCAACGCCAGCAAGAGCGCAACAAACAAAAAATGGCAGAAAATCCGGCGGTTGAAATTAAAATCCGCCCCTATAACGGCCAAGCCACTTATCTCGATAAGATATTTACCAGTCTATATACGGTTTTTGCAGGCTTTGTGATTGCAACACTGATCGCAGTGCCGTTGGGTCTTTTATGCGGAATGAGTCCGGTTTTTAATACCGCCATCAATCCGCTGATTCAAATCTTTAAACCGGTGTCGCCCTTGGCCTGGTTACCTATTGTTACGCTGGTTGTCAGCGCTGTTTATGTGACTACGGAAAATTCATGGTTTGAGAAATCCTTTCTGACTTCGGCAATTACCGTAACGCTTTGTTCGTTGTGGCCAACCTTAATCAATACGGCAGTCGGCGTATCTTCGATAGACAAGGATTTGGTTAACGTCGGAAAAGTATTGCGTCTAAGCTGGTTCACGCAGATCAGGAAGATCATTATACCGTCCGCCCTGCCCTTTATTTTCACCGGTATGAGATTGTCATTGGGCGTGGGCTGGATGGTGTTGATTGCCGCAGAAATGCTGGCCCAAAATCCGGGACTTGGCAAATTCGTCTGGGATGAATTCCAAAACGGCAGTTCCAACTCCTTAGGCAGAATCATGGTAGCGGTATTTACCATCGGTATCATCGGCTTTATTCTGGATCGCATCATGCAGTCGCTGCAAACCGTATTTTCTTTCGGCAGAGAACTTTAATCAGGATTCAGGAGCTCATTATGACAGCCGTAAAACTTAAAGTGGTTGATATTAACGCCGCTAACCGGAAGCCATCGCCATTAAATGCTCCAACTCTGTTGAAACAAGAGCCGCTGGTGGAATTAAAGAATGTTTGTAAATCTTATGGCAATACCTCTATTCTCAAAAATATCAACCTTACAATCAAGGAAGGTGAATTTATCGCCATCGTTGGCTTTTCCGGCAGCGGAAAAACCACGCTGATTTCAACGCTTGCCGGCCTGATTCAGGCAGATAGCGGTGATGTATTAAAACAGGGCAAGCCTATAACTGCACCGGGACCTGACCGGGGCATCGTATTTCAAAACTATTCCCTGATGCCGTGGCTAACCGTGTTTGAAAACGTGGCATTGGCGGTAGATGAAATTTTTAAAAATTGGCCTGCCGCACAACGTAAAGCACATACTGAAAAATACGTACGGATGGTCAATCTTGGTGCAGCCATGGATAAAAAACCCGCTGAATTATCCGGCGGCATGCGCCAACGGGTTAATGTTGCCAGAGCCCTGGCAGCCAGCCCCGATATTTTATTGCTGGACGAACCTCTCAGCGCCCTGGATGCATTGACACGCGGCAACTTGCAGGACGAAATTCTGCAAATCTGGGAACAGGAAAAGAAAACTGTCATCCTGATTACCAATGATGTTGATGAAGCGATCTATATGGCTGACCGCGTTATTCCTCTTAATCCTGGCCCTGATGCAACGTTTGGGCCCGATTTTAATGTCAATATTGAACGACCGCGTGATAGAACTGCGTTAAATCATAACGAAGCGTTCAAAAAATGTCGCGCCGAAATCACCCAATATCTAATGGCTATCGGTATGGAAAAAAGCCGAGACTTAAGCCCTGATAAAATCGTTTTACCCCAGGTCAGACCTAATACCAGCAATGACTGGAAACTGGACAGGTCGGCACTAAAACCCGGTAAGGATGATTTAGGCCGGCCGCGTTATCTGGAGTTTTCACAGTTGTCAAAAATTTACCCGACACCTGATGGTAACAGCACCGTTAAAGTCGTTGACGGCTTCGACCTGAAGATGAAAAAAGGCGAGTTTATTTCGATTATAGGACATTCAGGTTGCGGCAAATCCACGGTTTTATCAATGACCGCCGGATTAAACAGCATTTCCGAAGGTGGCATTGTTCTCGATAACAGGGAGATTGACAGTGCGGGTCCGGATCGTGGCGTAGTATTTCAGGCGCCGAGCCTGTTTCCCTGGCTGACTGCTTTTGAAAATGTCACGCTGGGTGTTGATAAAGTCTATCCCCATGCCACGAAATCAGAGCGCGATGATATTGTCGAGTACTATCTGACTCGTGTCGGTTTGGGTGACTCACTGCATAAAAAAGCAGGCGATATGTCTAACGGCATGCGCCAGCGTGTCGGTATAGCCCGCGCCTTCGCCTTATCCCCCAAACTGCTGTTACTGGATGAGCCTTTCGGTATGCTGGATTCATTAACCCGCTGGGAATTGCAGGAAGTATTAATGGAAGTCTGGGAACGCACCCATGTAACCGCGATCATTGTCACTCATGATGTCGATGAAGCCATCCTGTTGGCAGACCGTGTCGTGATGATGACCAACGGTCCGCATGCTAAAATCGGCAAAATCGAAGAGATTGATTTACCCAGACCGCGCACGCGCAAAGCGCTGCTCGCACATCCTGATTATTACCGATACAGAGAAAGTATACTGACTTTTCTTGTCGAATGTGACCATACGCATTAAGCATAAGGCGCTCCTGCAGAGATAAAAAATATACGTACAATAGTTACTCTCGTTTCGATGCTCCAGCTTCATGAAACCACACGTTTTATTAAATACAAAGGGGGGCTTTATGCCACAGCAACAACGAAAAATCCCGTTAGCAGCCGCGCTGTTAACATTGTCGGTAGTCAGTCAGTCAGCAGTGGCGGATATTACCAAAGAAGTTGAAGATGCGCTCAACTTTTATCATTACGGTAAAAACGGAGCGGTAAAAATTGATCTGAATTATCGTTATGAAAACGTTAATCAGGACAACGTCAGGGTTCCGCCACTCAGAGGACGGCCTTTGCCTGCCGCAAGGCAGCCGGATACGGCCAATGCCAACACGGTGCGCTTGCGCCTGGGCCTGCTTTCCCCGGTATTTCATGGCCTGCAGGGCTATGCCGAATACCAGGGACTGTATGCGATGCAGTCGGATTACAATAGCACGCGCAACGGTAAAACCGGATACTCAGTCATTGCCGATCCTTACATAAATGAACTCGACCAGTTATGGATCAGTTATGCAGGCATTCCGGACACGCTCATCAAGGGTGGCCGGCAAGTCATCCAACTGGATGATCAACGTTTTATCGGCAACGTGGGCTGGCGGCAGTTGCAGCAAACCTTTGACTCGGTGCTGATTACGCACAACAATCAACAGCTGTTCGGCCTGACTGTTAATGCCGGTTATATCGGCAGGGCAAAAACGATTACGGCTACAGTCGAAGACCTGACTGCGCCAATACTCAATGTCAATTATAAACTCGGTGATTACGGCAATCTGGTCGGGTATGCTTACTGGCTTGATTTTACCGATCCGGACGTCTTTTTCAAATCGAACCAGAGTTATGGTATTCGCCTGACAAATTATCAAAAACCCGGGGATTCGTTCAAATTAAGCGATAACTATGGCCTGGTTTATACAGCTGAATGGAGTATCCAATCGGATTACCAAAATAGCCCAAGAAACTATACGGTTAACCGCTACAATCTGATGGGCGGCTTTACCGCTTATATGTTCACGGTGCAAGGTGCGATGGAGCAACTTGACGGCGTTGGGCAAAATCAGACTTTTCAAACTCCGCTGGGCACAAACTTTGCCTTTCAGGGCTGGGCAGATCAATTCCTGGTCACCCCTAATGATGGTATTCGGGATGTGTTCGGCACAGTGACTTCCAGCCTGGATCGCGGCGACGTTACGTTAATGGGGGTTTACCACAATTTTTATGATGACACCGGAAATATTCATTACGGCAAGGAATGGGATTTTAGGGCTGTCAAAAAATTCGGCAAGCATTATTCGCTGTTAGCGCAATACGCCTATTACGATGCCGATCAATTTAGTACCGATACCCAGAAAATCTGGATACAGGGAAATATTAGCTTCTAAATGCAAAAGCTGATTACAGCATCTATAGAAAATGAGGACTTCCATAACCGCTTTATTTTGTGGTTATGGAAAAATCGGTGGCATTAGTGGCTCACTTGCCGGTACAACTCCGGCTGTTCAGGGCCTTCAATAACCAGCTCAGCAAGCGCTCCCTTGTCAATTGTGCGTGACAGACTGTGATCGACCAGAAAATATTTACCGGGTACCTCCGCGGTAAATTCAATCATAACTGCGGAGCCTGGGGAAATCGTAGTAGTCTGGACATCTTTCAGCGGCGGATTGGTGAACGCTCCATCCTTGTATAATTTATCGAAGACAGCGCCGATGATATGGAAGTTGGCAGCGATATGCGAACCTACGCCGACAAACAGGCGAATTTTTTCACCCGTTTTCGCTTTCAAAGCCCGCTCGCCACTGAGCGAGTTGACCCTGCCGTTAAATAGAAAATAGTCCGGCTGTTCCGCCAACAGCTTTTCTTTGCTAAGCGTTTGAAAACCTTTATCGCCGTATTTCCCCGCCGTGTAAAAATCGCCCTGCATAACATAAAATTCACGGTCAACTTTTGCCAAACCTTCGGCCGGTTCCACCAGGATCATGCCATACATACCGTTGGCGATATGAGAAGGCACATGCGGGCTGCCGCAGTGATAAACATAGATGCCCGGGTGTGTGGCTTTAAAACGGAAGCTTTTTTCTTCACCCTGGCCCACTTCCATTAACTGTGAGCCCCCGCCGGGACCGATGACGGCATGCAAATCAATCGAATGCGCTGAATGTCCGGCGGCGGCATGTTGAGCCGTGGTATGTACATCGTGGCCTTGATGGGCAGCGCCCGGTTTACCGTGACTTAAATGTATTTCTACCTGATCCCCTGCTCTGGCGCGAATAAACGGCCCCGGGACTTTGCCGTTATATGTCCAGTATTGATAAGTTACTTCAGGCATCATTTCTGCGACCAGTTCATCGGTGTAGAGATCAACGCTGACCAGTTGCGCTTCTGTTCGATTAAGCGGCGGCGGCAAATCATCTGAATTGCGGCTGATTTCGTCGGTATCTACAACCGCGGATCCCGCAGGCATTGGCATCGCATGATGCATTTCTTCATCGGTGTGAGCCGCCATTTCCTGGACTGACATTGCTTTATGCCTTGCTTTCTCGGCTTGAAGGGCGTTGTATTTTTCAGCCATTGCCTTGTACTTTGCGTCATCAGAGCAAGCCGTTGCGGCAATGCCTAATGCTATTGAAAGCAATAACAAACGATTTTTTTTGTTCATGATAAGACCTCTTTGTGTATGCCGATTACCTGCCCAAAGAGCAGGATGGAAAAAATGCTTTACTCCTCGGCAGCTTTTTAATAGCTATATTGGATTATGTAATTTTTTAAGCAGGCTTTGTCCTATAAAGCTTGAAAAATCATCAATATTTTCATAACCCATTTTTTGCGAGAAACTCACCAGCTCTTTTACCAATTTTTTGGTTTCCGCAATTTCCTCATGAGTTCGTCTACACCCTTCGCAGTGCGTTCCGTCCTCTGTGCATTTACCGGGTATACAGGGATTAAATTTCATACTATTTCCTCTTAGTGTCTTGAAGTATGGGAATGCTATAACGTCAATCAACGTCGACGAACGACTTGATAAGGACGGGCGATATAGCCCAGTGGAACGCTCCACACATGCACCAGACGACTGAATGGAAAAACCAGAAATATCGTCATACCCAAAAACAAATGTAATTTAAAGAGTGTCCCGATGTTGCTGATTTGATCTGCAGCGCCACTACGAAAAGTAACAATGCGTTGCGCCCACTCCGACAGCAGTAACATATTGCTGCCATCACTGTGATAAAGCGATATAGGCAAGGTAAGCAGGCCCAGCATTAGCTGCACTCCGATAAGCAGTAGAATAAATATATCCATCCGGCTACTGGTGGCACGAATGCGGGCATCGGTTAAACGGCGACGTATCAATAGGTAGATACCTTTGGCACAGATTCCGCCGAATATGCCACCGGCGACAACAGCCAGTATTTGCTTGGCCGAAGTGGACAAGCCTAAACCGTGATAAATCTCGGGAGGTGTCAGTAAACCAACGAAATGCCCGACGAACAGCAACAATATACCGATGTGAAACAAATTACTGCCAAGGCGTAATTCTTTTGCGCGTAATAATTGACTGGAACCCGTGCGCCAGGTGTATTGATCGCGGTCATAACGCGCTACGCTGCCGATGATAAATACGCTCATAGCGACATAAGGGTAATAACCGAACAATAATGTATTGAGATAACTCACAATGTAACTCCTTCAAAGAGAACGATTTTGCGATTTTAAAAACTGATCGCGCGACGTGATAGTAATTGGACTGACGGCCGCAGCCTTTGTCTGACATCTATCGCCTGCCCCCATAAAACTGACGGCTTCTTCTTCCCAGATTTCATCCATATGCAATAAGGTTTCATCCGGGGTTTCCGTGGCGGCTTGCTGACGAATTTCCACTATCCCTTCCGGTTCACCGGCAATGCCTTCCAACGCGTCAAAAATCGCCCGGAATTCACTGCCGCGCTCGGCTAAGCGTGCGCCCAACAAACTCAATACCGGCATGGAGTCTCGTAATAATTGCATGATTTCCGCCGGTTGTTGCTGCGATAGAAATTCCAGAAACAAGGGAATGTAATCGGGCAATTCATGCGTGGACATTTCAAAGCCGTGGGACTCGTACATCTGCAATAGATTAACCATGGCCTGCCCCCGGTCGCGTGATTCACCGTGGACATGCTCGAAAATATGCAGCGATAAAAACCGTCCCCGGTCAAATAGCGCCACATAATGTTCTTGTAAATCCAGCAAATCCGCATCGCGATAGGAATTTATCATCGCCAGTACCGGTTTTTTTTGATCTCCCCGCAACCGGTTTTCCTGTTCGATAACCGCGGCCATTTCGTCCAGTGCAGCCAACGTTTCGGCTTCCGGATAGCTTAATAGGTGTGATAGAACTTTCAGTATTAGCATTGTCTTTCCTCT
>JAQTMV010000168.1 GCA_028714175.1 Methylococcales bacterium | reverse complement strand
ATTCAACTCCATAAATCTAAATTTAATAGAAGGGAGAAATGAAAGCAGTGATTCAAGAGGTAAATTTTTGATCATATTATGATATTGCTTCTATGGAAAATTAAGGTGAAACAAACGATACTGAAGTTGAGGTTACGGCTGATCCATTCTTAAAATTGGGAAAGCATCAAGAGCACAAACTTAACTTCGATACCCAGTATTAATACTAATAAACAGGGTAATAGATTGTTGGTATTGAATGGAAGGGAGCTATAAAGGCAGGGATTCATGAAGTAAATTTTGATCGAATTATGAGATTGCTTCTATGGAAAACTGAGGTGAAACAAAGGATACTGAAGTTGAGGTTAAGGCTGATCCATTCTTGAAATTGGGAAGTATGTTAGCTCTTAAATTTTGGAAGTTCTTTTAGATGGAGCTTGAATAATGTAGTTTTTGATTCGTAAATAAATCTTATCAAAGATATTTTTAATTTTATACTGAGGAAAAGTCATGAAAAACATAGTAAACAAAATAAACGCTTTTTTAGCTGATGAAAAAGGTGCTGAAACAGTAGAATGGGTGATGATTGCTGCTGTATTGGCTGGCATTATAGCCTTTGCTTTTTGGACAACTTTAAAGGGTGCTGTTGATGGTGCTATAACCACCATATCCACCTGTATAGAGACTCCTGATGCTTGTACTATCGGTGTTTAATCTGTTGGTAAGATAATTTAAGAGATGGAGCTTATCTGGTTTTTGATTAGTGAATAATCGTATCAAAGATATTTTAAATTTTATATTGAGGAAAAGTCATGAAAAACATAGTAAACAAAATAAACGCTTTTTTAGCTGATGAAAAAGGTGCTGAAACAGTAGAATGGGTGATGATTGCTGCTGTATTGGCTGGCATTATAGCCTTTGCTTTTTGGACAACTTTAAAGGGTGCTGTTGATGGTGCTATAACCACCATATCCACCTGTATAGAAACTCCTGATGCTTGTACTATCGGTGCTTAATCTGTTTGTAAGATAAAAACCGGTCTTCTCCCCTTGATTTCGTCGAGGGGGAAGACTACTTTTATTATAAAGTGCCTATTCGTATCAAAGAAATTATTAATTTTGTATTGAGGAAAGGTCATGAAAAACTTAGTAAACAAAATAAACGCATTCTTGGCTGATGAAAAAGGTGCTGAAACGGTAAAATGAGTGATGATTGCTGCCGTATTGGCTGGCATTATAGCCTTTGCTTCTTGGACAACTGTAAAGACTGCTGTTGATAACGCTATAATCGCCATAGCTACCCCCCTGTATAGAAAACCCAACTACCTGCACTGTTGCTTAATCTGTTGATGAGTGATAAATAGGTCTTCCCCCTTGATCTGGTCGAGAGAGTGTACTACTTTTATTATAAGCACCTTGTCTTACTGGGTTTTTATAATAGCAATTGACTGTTAAGAGCATTTAAGTTTATGAGGTTTATCTCATTAGAGGCTTCATTAACTGATATTTTTACCGCACTAATCTTCGCAAATCATGAATAACAAATTAAAAAATCGGGCATTTGCAGTTGATGAAACAGGCGGTGGAAGTGTTATATGGGCGGTATTTGGTAACAACTGGCGACTATTTTAAGGCAGTTTGCAATCGGCTATTCAATCAGTTGTCAATTCAGTAATCAATGCTATTACATCCTTGGCTCCTTGGGGCTTATAAGGCCTTTTTAACTGCAATATCCAGTGCAAAATGTCTGTACCGTCTGTACTTCTGAATTACAGACTTTCAAGCTAATGTACGAATATCTTATTAACGGAATTTTAGTCTTGAATTACTATTGGCGTTAGACATTTTAACCATAAATTACACTTTTATAACTGGTCCATGATTATTATTTATCTCATCCTCACTGTATGTTTATTGATTGCGTCTATTTACGATGCAACTACAAAAAGAATACCTAACTGGATTTCATTGATTATTATTGTTTCAGGATTAAGCTGGAATTATTTTTCAGCCGAAGGACTGGGATTAAGGGATAGCGGCTTAGGACTTGTTGCCGGCTTGCTGCTGATGTTGCCGGGCCACGTTTTCGGGAGCATGGGGGCGGGCGATGTGAAATTAATGGCTGCGATAGGGAGCGTCGCAGGTTTTGATAGGGTGTTGGATATTGTCCTTTATGGCTATTTGCTAATGTTGGTGATGGCCGTTTTATTTGTAACCGTGAAGGGGGACTTAATTAAACTGTTGCTCAGATACAAAATGCTTTTGTTTGGTTTATTCTCCGGGATATTAGCTTACCAAAAGCCGGACAGCTCAGAAGCTGCTGGTCAACGGATGCCATTGGCGCCGGCAATTACATTATCAACCTTTTATGTTTTATATCCGGAAATTTGCAATTTAAGGTTTATGGTTAATATATGTCACTTTTAGAGCTGATTAAACAACCCCGCACGATTGACGAAAGCGCTCTCGATGCAGAATTATTGATTGATTTAACACTAAAGCATTTTTATGACGGCGGCGTGCTGGATTTGCATCAGTTGGCTGATAGAATGGCCTTGACAGGAAAGGTGATGGAAGGAATTCTGACGTCGTTGCGTAAAGATTCCCGGATAGAGATTCTTGCCGCAAAAGAAAATAGCGCAGGCGTGCGTTATCAGTTAACCGATTCTGGCCGTGCCGAAGCGAAGAATGCCTATTCAAGAAGCGGCTACATAGGCCGCGCCCCGATTACGATTGATCACTACAGGCAGTTGGCTGAAGCGCAATCCGTGTTCAATTGCACTGTAAGCAAAGACCAGTTAAAGGAAGCTTTTGCCGATGTCGTTATTGAAGAGCATTTATATGATCAATTGGGTCCTGCCTTGCATTCCGGGCGGGCAATCATGGTTTATGGCCCGGCAGGCACCGGTAAAACATTTATTTGCAAGCATCTGGCGAAATGTTTAGGCGGCCCGATTTATCTTCCCTATGCTATTTCTGTAGGCAGGGAAATCATCCAGTTTTTCGATCCGATGATTCATATCCCTATTTATAAAGTCAGCGAGAAAACCGGCTATCAATTTGAAACTCATACAGATCAACGCCTGATTTTATGCGAGCGTCCAGTCGCAATCAGCGGCGGCGAGCTGACGATGGACAGGCTCGAATTGCGTTATGACCCAGTCACCCGCTTGAACCAGGCGCCTATCCAGTTAAAAGCCAATAACGGCATTTATATCGTTGACGATATGGGGCGGCAGCGTATGCCTCCACTGGAATTATTAAACCGCTGGATTGTGCCGATGGAAGAGCACATTGACTATCTGACAGTGGGAACAGGCCAGCATTTTCCAGTGCCGTTTGATACCGTGCTGGTGTTTTCAACCAATTTACACCCGCTGGAATTGGCAGATGATGCTTTTTTAAGGCGGCTGGGTTACAAAATTCATTTTTCTACTATCATTAAAGAGAAATTCACGATGATCTGGGAAAATGTGTGCAGGGAACGAAGCGTAACGGTTGAGGAAGGTGTACTGGATTGCCTCTTTGAATTGTATGAACAGACAAAGCGGCCTTTTTTGCCTTGCCAGCCTCGGGATTTGATTGGCATAGGACTTGACATGGCGGCATTTAATAATAATAAGGGGCATTTAAGCAAAGAACACATTAGGCTCGCGTGGGATACATACTTTATTGATATAGAGAAGGATAAATAGATGAACAGGCGTTTTATTATTATGCTGGGTATTGCGTTGCTGCTGGCTTTCCTTGCAGCATGGGTTGCGAATCGTTGGATACAGGGTAGAGCAGTGCCGGATAAAGAGATGTCTGTTGTTGTCGCAGCAGTCGAAATACCTTTTGGCGTCAAACTGGAAGCATCCCAGGTTAAAGTGATCCCTTGGCCGGGGAATTTAGCCCCGCAAGGCGCCTATTCATCAAAAGAACAAGTCATCGGCAGAATTACAATGAACAAATTCTATCCTGATGAAATAATAACGGAAAAAAGAATTTCAGAACATTTGGGCGGCAGTGCGCTTTCTGCGTTGATTACCAAAGAATATCGCGCAATTTCAGTAAGAGTGGATGATGTTGTTGGTGTGGCAGGTTTTATTTTACCCGGAAACAAGGTCGATATTCTTGCCACGAAAAAAGATCGGGCTAAAAATGA
Organism: Methylococcales bacterium; assembly: GCA_028714175.1. Classification (GTDB taxonomy): domain Bacteria; phylum Pseudomonadota; class Gammaproteobacteria; order Methylococcales; family Methylomonadaceae; genus JAGXGJ01. Next base: position 6,726 of record JAQTMV010000168.1, on the reverse strand, counting down.
GGCTAACACACGAACGCTGTTGCAGAATATTAATGTATTGGCGGTGGATCAGGAAGCTTCTCAGGAAAAAGAAAAGCCAGCCATCGTAAAAGCAGTTACGCTGGAATTAATGCCGGAGCAGGCCGAGATTATTGTTCAGGCGATGCAGGAAGGAACGATACAGTTAACATTAAGAAACCCGTTGGATAGATCAGTAGAAGACGCTATCGTCAAAGTAGCAGAAGTACAACCGAAGCCGGTTGAGAAAATACGGGCTAAAAAACGTATCCTAAAGATAATTCCATGGTGATGAAATGCACCGGGAAATCTGTTAACGACAGAATTCTGTAATGGAAATTAAGTAACAAATTAATGCTTGTTAACATCAGATGAGTTAGCCATGAATCAAAGAATTAACAAAAAGTTTGCCTGTATTTTCTCAATTTTCGCGTTTTGTTTTGCGCATCATTCAGCAGTTGCTGCGATGAGTGGCGCAGACATTAAATCGGTAAAGGTGCAGATTGCGTTAAATAAATCCAGGCTGATTACGCTGGACAAAAATATCAAAATAGAGCAAATATCACAAGGTAATCCTGCCATTGCCAATGTACCTTGTCCTGGTGGGACAACTCCTCTTCCCGATGGTATTTGTGAGGAGGCTGCTGAGACCAGTTTTATGCCGCCGAATCAGGTATTAATCCATGGAAAATCAATAGGCACAACGAATTTGTATCTGTGGGGCGCTAACGGGAAAATAATCCAGGTCCTGAATATCGAAGTGACGCCTGATCTGGCTTCATTAAGGGAAAAGTTAAGTGAGTTGCTCCCTCATGAAAATATAGCTGTTCGGTCATCGCAGAAAAGTATCGTGTTAAGCGGAGAAGTCAGTACGCTGGTTAATATGCAGGCAGCATTTGATTTGGCGTCTAGTTTTCTGGGTCCTTCGCAGGTCCTTGGTGGTGGCACTAGTGGGGGGGGAGGCGGTGGCGGCCAGGGTAACATTAATGTATCAACAAGCAGCGCCAAGCCAAAAGTCGATAAAAGTGGCGGTCCAGGAATTATAAATTTGATGAGTGTTGGCGGCGCCCAGCAGGTTATGCTGGATGTAAAAGTCGCCGAGATTGATAGAAAACTGATCAAGGGTCTGAATATTAAATTTAGCGCTTTGCAAACCTCTGATACTTTTTCGGTCGGGGCTGTTAACGGAGGAGGCAGTTTAAATCCATTGGGAATTGGCGGACTGTTTAACCGCCATAGTTTTGACGCCGGCGCCCTGTTTTTGCAGGCGATCAGCGGTGAATTTATGTTTAATCTGACGATCGATGCGGCTAATGATCAGCAATTGGCGAAAATTTTAGCCCAACCCACTTTAACGACATTGTCAGGGCAACCGGCAAGCTTTATTTCAGGTGGAGAATTCCCCATTCCGGTACCGCAAGGTGGTGCAGCTAACGGGGCAATTACCATTAGATTTAAAGAATTCGGTATCGGCTTAAAATTTGTCCCAGTAGTGCTTGATTCCGGGCGAATTAATCTGAACATGAATGTCAGTGTCAGCGAACTATCGGAAGACGCCGCTGTGATAGCACAGGCAGGGGAAACCAATACCCAGTTCGCGATACCGTCATTGACTAAACGGGAAGCGAGCAGTACGCTGGAGCTGGCGGATGGACAAACGATGAGTATCGCCGGGTTAATCAGCGATAAATTGCGCGAGAATGTGAACAAGTTTCCGGGATTGGGAGATATACCAGGGTTGGGGGCATTATTCCGGAGTTCACAATTTTTGAATCAGCAAACTGAACTGGTGATTTTCGTTACTCCTCGCCTGGCTAAACCAGTGCTTGCGCAGAATGCGCAATTGCCAACCGATAGTTTTGTTGCACCGGATGATGTTGATTTTTATGTCCTGGGCAGAACCGAATCAAGAAAAGCCAGAAACCGCTGGACAGGAAATGATGCCAATTCGATTGGTAATAAGGGCGGTCTTGATGGCGAGTATGGTCAGCAATTAATCGAAGGGGGTCAATAATGAAAACACTGAATAAAGGAATCACCATGCAGGGTGTGACAGGCTTGTTGTTTTTAACGTTGATGACAGGCTGTGCCGAGTGGGATTCACATCCTGTTGTTGTCCAGCAAAATTTCGGTAATGCAGTCAATAACATGGTCAAAAATCAGACCTTGTATCCAGAACATGGACAGAATGATCACCCAATTCTTACGCTGGATGGGCAAAAAGCCCAAACAGTTATAAAAGCCTATCGACAGCCCGCTAAGGACCCGCTTGAACAGGCCAAAGAGGGTGTCACTTTTGATGTTAAAAATGTCGGTGCAGATGAATAGATATGAACCTGTGTGCGGGTTAATGATGTGGAGAAGCCTGGTGGCTTGGAAATGCATACTCAGCAGAGGTTTCATTGTACTTTATCAATGGCGTCTTCATTCCCTCTCCTGCCGGATGCCAACACGGATTGTAGGAGGTAGAGCAATGCAGGGGCAGCGTAGCGGTGTGCCGAGAGGGAAAGGCAGAGAAGATTTAAAAAAACCGGCAATGGTGTGCTGAAAACAGTATAACGAGAGCAAGATAATGAAAGTAAATTGTTCAAAGAAACAGCGTGGCGCCATAGTTCCGGCAGTGGTTATTGCTTTGCCGGTATTGCTGGTTATCATGGGGATAGCATTGGATTTCGCCCATGTATTTGTCAACAAAACACGCTTGCAAAATGCCCTTGATGCCACTGCCTTAAGCGCGGCGATATCCATTAATAAGGATATCAAAAAAGATACCGATGCGGCTGCGGATAAAGGGATAGAAACGTTTGACAATTTCAAAGATGCTCTAGGTAATGATGAATTGAAAGCCGTGACGTTAGTGCGGGCAGATTTTGAGTTTTCCAAAACATTAAACCCCTGGGGAACCTTTGACCCTGCAAAAGATGCCTTTGCGTTTGTTAAAGTCACATCAATAAAAGAGAATTTGCGGGTGACGCCGTGGTTAATAAGTATTTTCGGGCCTGATGATATAGCGGTTCCGGCCATTTCTACTGCGGGTCCGACAGGGCAGAATTGCTCGCTTGCGCCTTTTTTATTGTGTGCTGATATGCCTCTGGATCCAGATGATCCTGATCCGGTAGACTCAGATTGTGAAGATGGTGCTTGTTATGGTTATACTATAGGCCAGATAGAAATATTTGAGCAATTCTTTTGCAAGAGTCAGAATCAATGTACTGAAGCCGAGGTAGAAGCAGGAAATTTTAGTCTTCTGAATTTGGAAGGCCTTCAGGGAGGAAAAGATATTAATGACGTTTTGAAGGGTTTGGCAGCAAATACATGTGCAAATAATACCTTGAATGTGGTGGATACCAAGAGCGGAAGAACATGGGGACCTGTAAGGGACGGAGTTAATTGGAGAATTGATCATGATGGAGGCTCATCAGCCGATTATACCGACTCGACAGCTTATCAAGATTATCAGGACGATGGCGGTAGTGGCTTCAGGGTATTGGGAGTGCCAATTGGTGATTGTAGAGGTGTTCAACAAGGTTCTACGAGTTTACCCAAAGTTGGAGTAGGATGTATTTTTTTAACCGAACATCCTCCACAAGGCTCACCGTTTGATGTTAAGGCTCAATTTATTGGTTCGTGTCCACAGAACGGCGTATGGGATCCTACAAATCCCGTATTGAACGGTCCCTACAAAATCGTTTTATTTAAAAGTCCGGGGAGTGGTGACTCATGAGCAAATTTAAACAAAAAGGGTCGTCAACCGTTGAGTTTGCCATGCTGGTGCCGCTGCTGTTATTACTGGTAGTCATGGTGTCTGAATTCGGGATTATGTTTTACCGGCTGAATGCCGTGACCAAATCGGTACAAGATGTTGCCCGTTATTTGTCCGATGTCTCGGTCGATAAAAAAATTGACTCGGTCTTGACCAATGATCAAGTTAAAAATCTGGTTTGTTTTGGGACTATTGGAGGTACCGGTACAGAGATCGTACCCCAATGTAATGATAAATTAACTTTAGAACCGCCACCTGCCGCTAGCGATGATCATATCACTGTATCAGCAACCTATGATTCAGATTGGGTATTGCCTGGGCTTATAGGTTTTCTCGTTGGGTCCGGTTCTCCCGGTAATGATCCTTTGGCGCTCAAAGCCAGCAGTGTGATGAGGTTTGCCCAGTGATCAACAAACATAAACAGAAAGGCGCTGAAACCGTTGAATTTGCAATGATTGCAGTGCTGTTTTTTGCTTTCCTGTTTGCCATTATTGAATTCAGCAGGGCTTTGTTTGCCTGGAATGCATTGACAGAAGCAACCCGCCGAGGCGCGAGGATGGCGGTCATTTGTCCCTATGAAAGCGATATTCCAGCAAAAGTTGCGATCTTTGATGTTATTGCCGGCTCATTAGGTACCAGCCCGATTATTGCCGGCTTGACGCCTGATATGGTGAATGTGAGCTATTATCTGGCTGATGGTGTTACACCCACAGCTGATCAAACGCTGATAAAGTTCGTCGAGGTAAAAATCACGGATTTCACACACACTTTATTTATTCCTCTCTGGGGCGGAACGATAACAGCTCCCGAATTTAAAACTACCTTGCCCAGTGAAAGTCTGGGCGCTGTTCCGACATATCCGGGTGAAGATCCGATTGATCCTGATTGTAGTTTCTGATGGTAGTTTATAGGCGAATTAATTTTAATGTCCTATTATTCAACTACTAATAAATTTGTTATCCTTTCAGACACTTACAAAAAGCATGTATGTGGTTCGACAGGCTAACCACGAACGGAAAAAAGTTAATAAATTCAACACCACCACCGTTCGCCCTAAGCCCTTCGATAAACTCTGTAGAAACCTGTCGAAAGGCAGTAACCACGAGTTTTGAATGTAGCTTCTTTGAATTTAATCCTTTAAAAAATAGCAGATAGACAAAATGGCAGACAATAAAATCAATTTGGTATTTATAGGTGATGATGAACTTACTCTCGAAAAGCAGCTGGCTATTCTTTCTTATTCAGGCGATATTAAAAGCAAGGTCATCTGTAGTAAATCAATCATTGATTCCATCAGTAAACATACTCAGGATGAACATAGCATTGTCATTATAAATTTAACCGCGAATGGCTTGAAAGAGTTGCAGGTTCTGAATGACATTGACGGCAGGAAAGCCTCAATTATCATTGTCGGGGATCAGAAAAATGTCGAATTATTAAGCCTGGCAATACGCTCAGGAGTTAAGGACTTTATTGATTACAAGGATTATGAAGGAAAGCTGGATGGTGTTTTCTGTAATATCAAAAAGAATATCACGCATGCGTATAACAGCAGCAATGTTAAACGTCTAAATGCGATTATCAATGCCAAGGGAGGTAGCGGGGCCAGTTTTATAGCGAGTAATGTGGCTTATGTTTTATCAAAAGATACCCGACTAAAAGTGGCATTAGTCGATCTTGATTTGCAATTCGGCTCAATTGGACTCAATTTTGATAAGGTTCCCAAATATACGATTACGGAAGCATTAGATGCCATAGACGATTTGGATTCAATTTCATTAGAGGCTTATATGTCAAAATATAATGAAAATTTGAGTCTGCTATTGCCTTCACCATCCGATATTCTATTGCCCGGAGAAATTAACGTATCCAGTTTAAGGAAGTTGCTGGATTTGCTGGAAATTAATTACAGCCAGATAGTTGTTGATTTGCCAAGATTAATCGATCCGGTTTCAAGCATGATTATGGAACAGGCGGATCAGATTACACTGGTTCTTCAGCAAAGTCTGGCCCAGTTCAGGGATGGACGCAGATTAATCCAGATATTAAACAAGGACCTGGATATCCCTCTGGATAAAATTTCAATTGTAGCTAATCGATATGACCAGAAAAATACGTTGCGGATAGAGGATTTGAAAAACATTGTTAATCATGACAAGGTATATATGATTGCCAATGATTTTGAACGGGTTGCAAGCGCATCAAATCTGGGTGTTCCGTTATGTGAATCATCACCAAATTCAAAAATTGCCCATGATCTCAAAGAACTTGCCAAAAATCTGGGTAAAGTAGAATTTGAAGGTGGAAGAAAAAATCTGTTCAGTCGCTTTAGAACGCTTTTGGCATAAGGGAACCTTCAAAAATTCCCACTCCAGAAGGGAGTAGGTATCTACACAACTTTTCTACATTACAAAAACAATTAGTCGCAATAGCACCAAGCTCCCTCTCCTGCTGGAGAGGGCTGGGGAGAGGAGGGGTGCAATCAAGTGTTGACATTCCCATCATCCCAACCTTCTCCCTCTGGAGAAGGAGCAATAGGACTTGTGAAGATACTTATGCCCTCTGGGTGATGGGTATAAGCGCTTGATTTTATTGTCATCATCTCAATATTCATGCTGGGCATCCCCTGTCCGCCTTTTTTGGGAGGCTTCGACGCGCCCTTCGACTATTGAATATATGGGTCTCCCGGAGGGAAAGGAGCTTTTTCAAATTTTAGAGGTTCCATTATGCTGTGTAGCTGACATAAGCACGGTAAATGGCAAATGCAGACAGTATCAGGAAAATGGTTCCGCTGATTTTGTGTAATAACACTAAAGGGACTTTCTGTAAAATAGTGCGGCCCCCTCTGTGTCAATATACCTGAGACACCGACCCATGCTTTAATTAGGGAACATTTTCGGAGACAAGCTCATGACCGACACAACTGCACAATCTATTTCTCAGGCCGCGCCGCCGAACGCGGAGGA
>JAQTMV010000167.1 GCA_028714175.1 Methylococcales bacterium | reverse complement strand
CAGCATGGGGTGCAGGAATACTGGATTATCCACCCGGAAGATCGCTGGACTATGGTATATACGCTGGATGTACAAGGAAGGTACGGAAAGCCCGATGTGTTTGGCATGGATGAGCCAACCGCAGTGCAACTATTCCCCGACCTTGGCATCGACTGGTCGTTTATGGCAGCCGTGTAAGGTACGAGCTGTGAAAGAATTCAGCCGGTATCTTTGGTATAAGATATCGTATTATTCCATTGATATAGAAAAGAAAAATGGGGCAAGAAAGATGAAATCAAAGGTTTGGATACAACTCGGAGTTTCGCTTTGCGGATACATTATAGTTATCATTGTTATGGTTTATGCCTCTAGCAGTGTTGGTCATGGTCCAACAGCAGCAGAATTGTTTGCTTTATTTTTTATTCCTTTCTTTTTTCTCCTTTGTCTTTTATGTCTGGGCATTTCAAAATCTACCAGTGTCATTTATTGGGTTGCCTTATTTTTACCGTTAATTATTATTGTTTTTAGTCCGGTAATTATTCCTGTGGTAACTAGTGTCCGTGAAACAATTTTGTATCAATTTTTTCCCAAGGGTTGGAATAGCTCATCCGAAGTAGATATTAGTAACGTCACTACTGAAATCAAAAGAGCTGAAACTGGACAGCCACTGACAGTCATCGTCAAATATGAAGTGACAGTTAAGAATAACTGGAAAGTATCAGTCGTACCCAGGCTGAACTGGACCAGTCTTCACAAGAAGATGAACTGGACTGGTGTTCATCCGTGGGAGCTTCGACTTATAGAAGCCAAGGTAACGCCAGAGCCGGTTAATTTGCTCAGTGAAATACCGCATATCCGCTCCAGCTTTAACTTTCGACTTAAAGAAGGTAAAACGTATCTTCAATATCTCGAATTCGCCCCTTCTTTCATAAACGGATTCATCGATCCTTACTCCAAGCCGCCGCAAAAGACGGCTTCAGCCTGCTTTATTAGCGACAGGAGTACACATAATCTGGCGGAAAGAAAAAAGACAATCAACGCATTGCAGGAGTCTAAAAATCCTAAATACATTTTAACAATCAGTATTGTTGAACCTATGTGCGACTCACCTATGTGCGCCTCAAATAAAGATAGTTTCACTAAGGTAGTCGAAATCATTCCGCTTGGAGCGTTCTACAAGGGTTACAAGGAAATAGGGACGCCGGAATGTATCAGTTAAGGGTATCCGCAAATGCATTTCAGAAGGTAGCGCTGTAGGCTGAGTTGAATCGATAATGTAAACCCGGCAAATTAGCAACAATGCCGGGTTTCATTATCATTCAACCCAACCTTGTTCTACATCTTTACCAACTCCCCGTATTCCCCATAGAAACCCACGGTTCCGCAGGCGCAAGCGGCTTACCTTTTTGCAAAAACTCGATAGAAATCTTATCCGGTGAGCGCACAAACGCCATGTGTCCATCACGCGGCGGGCGGTTAATTAACACACCGGCATCCATCAATTTTTGACAGGTTTCATAAATATTATCGACTTCAAAAGCAAGATGGCCAAAATTGCGCCCTCCCCCATAGTCTTCTGTATCCCAGTTATAAGTCAGCTCTATTAATGGTGCCTGCATCTTAAGGGCCTGATCCGCATCAAGCGGCGCATACAGATAAACCAGCGTAAAACGGCCCGGTTCACTATCAAACCGGTGGCTTTCCAACAGCCCGAGTTTGTTGCAATAGAAATCTAGCGATTCTGTCAGATCATGGACCCGAATCATCGTATGTAGATAACGCATAGTATTACTCCTCATGAATACTTTCTTTTAATTTCGGCATGTCTAAAACAATCGATCGTATGATCATTTACCATGCCTGTCGCCTGCATAAAAGCATAACAAATAGTACTGCCCACAAATTTAAAGCCTCGTTTCTTGAGATCTTTACTCATTAATTCAGAAATTCGCGTAGATATAGGGATGTCAGCAGCGCTCTTCCAGGTGTTATGCAAAGGCCTGCCATCAACAAACAGCCAAATGTATTCATCAAAACTGCCAAAGCTCTCTTGAACAGCCAAAAAAGCCGCTGCATTGATTACGGCGGAATTAATCTTCAGTTTATTCCTTACAATGCCTGGATTAGTCAACAACGAGTTGATTTTGTTATTGTCATAGCGTGCAATAATGCCGGCTTCAAAATTGTCAAACGCTTTTTTGTATTCTTCACGTTTTTTTAAAATAGTAACCCAACTTAAACCCGCCTGAGCGCCTTCAAGAATCAGAAACTCAAACAAAAGCCGGTCATCATGCACCGGGACGCCCCATTCAACATCATGATAGTGCTCTTCCAAAGGGCTCGAAAGCGCCCAGTTACATTTTTTTATTGGTTTGCTCAAAATAAAGGACCTGAATTCAATTAAAGAAGACTCTTCGGGATCAAAGGTATCATAATAATATGGTGTCCATAGAGCTACCGGCAAAATTTCAGCTTAGTATAACCTTGTCAATCTTTACTTCAAATGATAGCTTACACCACTCTTGCACTTTTTTGGTTAAACCGAACGGGAACGAACCGCTTTTCTACGGGAAGCCTGTATCCCAATAAAACATGACTTGGCCGTTTGACTGCGAGCTTGTTTATGTCATGTGTAAAGTATAGAATCTGACGCTGACTTGAATACTTTTGCATAATATACTCATCTCATTTCAAAATTTGGCACTTTCGTTCCCTCTCCTGCTGGTCGACTGTACGGATGCAGGAAGTAGAGCAACGCAGGAGCGGTTGCCGAGAGGGCTAGTGAGAGTAGCTTTAACAAACCAAATCAAGCGTTGGATTTCATAGAACCACCTCAATACGAAATCTGACTAAACAATAGTGAGGTGAAATTTTGGAGATATATCATGGATAAACTAACAGCGCTCTCTTTAAGTATTGGCGGTTTGGCCGGTGTCGCAACGTTTTTGGCAGTCGGGCCTGCTAGCGGCATCTTTTTTATATGGGCGGCAACTATTGCCTGGGCTGCCTATTTTTTTCTGGGCGCCACCAAAGAAGCTTTAATAAACACTATCGTGTGTGGAATTTTTGGGGTATTCATGGCCTGGTTGACAGCCATTCTACTTACTGAAATTCCGTCTACAGCGCTTCTTGGTTTTCCGCTAATGGCGGCTATTACTGTTGCCGTCGCAGTCGTGGTTATGTGCCTTGCGGCAAATATTCCGCAACTTGCATCAATCCCGACCAGCGTATTAGGCTATTCGTCAACGTTTGCATACTTATTGCAAACCCCCGACAAATTAACAAAAGAGATTCTGCTGGGCGTTTCTTTAGATAACCCCTTGCTGGTAATTTCTATCTCTATAGTCGTTGGTACCTATTTTGGGCAATGGTCTGCACAACTCAGTGCAAAACTAACCCAATAATACGGTTATAAACTTGAACGGTTTCAGAAATGAAAATTAATTATGATATAAAAGGCAAAACCGCTCTCGTTACTGGAGCTAACCGCGGGATCGGTAAAGCAATAGTCGAATCCTTCCTAAATAATGGCGCAACGAAAGTCTATGCAGCGGTTCGAAATCTTGACTCTGCAGCCCCTCTGGTCGAGAAGTATGGCAACAAGGTAATTCCTGTTCATATAGACTTAACCAAGCCGGAGACTCTCACGGCAGCAGCAGAAACAATGCGAGATGTCCAGGTCGTGGTCAATAATGCCGGTGTCCTCAGGTTCTCTACGCCATTGTCTAATGACGCTATAGAGTCGCTCGAGTTCGAAATGAAGGTTAACGTTTATGGACTTATACGGATGGCACAAGCCTTTGCGCCCATTCTCAAGGCAAATGGCGGCGGCGCATTCGTTCAGCTCAACTCCGTTGCTTCATTAAAGTGCTTTTCTGACTTCGCAACCTATTCGGCTTCCAAAGCTGCTGCTTATTCCATCACACAGGCCCTGCATGAGTTGCTTGGTCAACAAGGCACAACGGTTTTGAGCGTACATCCGGGTCCTATTGCCACCGACATGGCTGCTGCGGCCGGCTTCGCCGAGATTGCCGAGCCTCCCTCGCTCGTCGCCGAAGGCATAGTCGCCGCTCTAAAAACAGGAAACTTTCACCTTTTCCCCGACTCGATGGCCAAACAGATGGGGAATGCCTATCAGAGCTTTTCGGAGAATATAATCGAAGCTAACATTGCAGAATAAGTGTACTGGGGTATTAAGGTCTTTTGTGTTCATAACCGGTTTCATTCTCCTGTAATGAACGAGATTTAAGGGGTTTGTCAGACTTATTTTACGTTAGAAATAACAGCACTCCCTTAGACTCATTTTGCATTGGAAGAGGCTGGTGCCGGGCGTAACAGTGGATGGCCGGGGAACTCCTGTTCCATCTGCTCACGACGGCCGGCGGCGATTTGCTGCTGGATATAGTCCGGGACGGTCAGGCTGGAGAGCGGTGAGACAGTGCGGGTCCAGGGATCGGACAGGAACCAGCGGATAAAGGATTCCGCCGTGGGGTCTCCCAAAGGCGCGTTTGTGGTCTGTTGGCGCAGATTTAATAGCTCTCTTTGTTCTTCCAGATTTTCTATAGCTCCAAGTTCGCTGAGCTTGTTACCGGCTATAGACTCAGCCAATACCGCAAGCAATTCTATATTTCCTGAAGACACTGGGAAAGCATCCCACAGCCGTGCGCTCTTGTCCCCAGATGTGGTAAGCACCCGCGTGCCGTCGGGACTGAAATGAGCAGACCAGACTCCATCTTGATGAGTCAACACGTCGCTCAGGGGCTTGCCGGACATTGCATTCCAAAGCCGCGCGCTGTTGTCCTCTGACACTGTCACTACCCTTGTACCGTCGGGACTGAACTGGGCAGAACGGACAGCTTTTTCATGCATCATCGCCTCTCCCAGGGACTTGCCGGTGTTTGCATCCCACAGCCGAGCGCTCTTATCATCCGACGCAGTCACCACCCGTGAACCATCGGGACTGAACTGGGCAAAAACATTACGCAGATGCATCATCGCATCACCAAGCGGCTTGCCAGTCTTTGCATCCCATAGTCCCACGCCTTTCTCATAAAACGTGGTCAATACCCGCGTGCCATCCGGACTGAACTGGGCCGACAGGAAAAGAATTCGCCAACCACTGGTATCATAGACATCAGCATGATGCTTCATCACGTCCCCCAGGGGCTTGCCGGTTTTTGCATCCCAAAGGCGTGCGGAGCCGTCCCGTGATGCTGTCACCACCTTTGTACCGTCTGGACTGAACTGAGCAGACGAGACACGAGATTGATCCGTCATCGATATCCTCAAGAGCTGGCCGGTCTTTGCATCCCATAGCCGCACCCCATTGTAGTCTGAGCAAGTCATCACCCGAGTGCCGTCGGGACTGAACTGAGCAGACCAGACTCCATTTTGATGCGTCATCGGCTCACCCAGTGCTTTGCCGGTGTTTGCATCCCAAAGTCTTGCGGTGTGATCATCTGACGCGGTTAACAACCGTGTTCCGTCGGAATTGAACTGAACTGACCGGATCGTACCTTTATGTGTCATCGCGTCGCCCAAGGGATTGCCTGACTTCGCATCCCACAGTCGCGCAGTCTTGTCGTTTGAGGTAGTTACCACTCGTGTTCCATCAGGACTAAACTGAATATCGGCAGACATGAAATAAGCTTGATGTGTCATCGCCATGCCCAGAGTTTTGCCGGTCTTTGCATCCCACAGCCGCGCGTTTTTGTCATCCGATGCGGTCAGCACCCTCGTGCCGTCAGGGCTGAACTGGGCAGACGTAACCAAATCTTGAAGGGTCAACTCGACTTGAAGTGCTTTGGCGTTTTTTGCAGACCACAGCCGTGCAGCGTTGTCACTTGAAATTGTCAGTACCCGCGTGCCGTCGGGACTGAACTGGGTGGAATAAACACTAGCTTGATGTGTCATCGCAATACCCAGGGACTTACCTGTCTTTGCATCCCACATCTGCGCACTGTTGTGATCTGAGTCAGGAAGCATCCGGCTACCATCGGGATGGAAGTCATCTGATACAGTCACCAATCGAGTGCCATCGGGGCTGAACTGGGCCGAAAATACACCCTTTTGATGCATCATCGCGTCGCCCAAGGGCTTGCCGGTATTTGCATCCCATATTAGTGCGCTCTTGTCCAATGACGAAGTCACTATGCGTGTACCGTCCGGGCTAAACTGAGCCGACATAACATGTCCTTGATGCATCATCGCGTCGCACAATGGCTTACCTGTATTCGCATCCCACAGCCGAGCGCTTTTGTCCCATGACGCGGTCACTAACCGTGTGCCATCGGGACTAAACTCAGCCGACATGACAGCACTTTGATGTGTCATCGCAATACCCAGGGATTTACCTGTCATTGCATCCCAAAGCCGTACACTGTTATCTCTTGAGTTGGTCAGTATCTTCGTGCCGTCGGGACTAAACTGGGGAGACTCGACTTCATCTTTGTGCATCATCGCCTCGCCCAAGGACTTGCCGGTCATTGCATTCCATAACCGCGCGCTGTTGTCATTTGATGAGGCGGTCACCACCCTTGTATTGTCGGGACTGAACTGGGCAGATATGATTGCACCTTGATGTGCAATAACGTCGCCCAGGGGCTTGCTGGTCATTGCATTCCACAGCCGTGCGGTGCCGTCATTTGAGGCGGTCACCACCAGCATCCCGTTGGGACTGAACTGTGCAGATTGGACATAATCTTTATGCGTCGTCATCGCCTCGCCCAGCGCTTTGCCGGTCTTGGCATCCCACAGCCGTGCGCTGTTGTCCGATGACAAGGTCACCACTCGTGTACCATCGGGACTGAACTGGGCAGACTTGACCTCAGCTTGATGCGTCATCGGCTCACCCAGCGCTTTGCCGGTCTGGGCATCCCACAGCCGCGCGGTCTTATCCCTTGAGGCGGTCACCACCCGCGTGCCGTCGGGACTGAAAGAGGCAGAGCTTACGGCAGCTTTATGATTGAGAATCGCCACAGGCAGGGGCCAGCTTCTCTGTTGCAACAGATTGACCAGCAGAGTCCGGCTGGATACCCACTCAGGATCGGTTCGTACTGCATGGGCAAGATAGGCCAGCGCATAAGGCAAGTTATTATTCTGATAATGCTGCTCGGCCTCGCGAAAGTCGGATACGGCCAGGAGATGTTGCGCCTTGCTGCGGGCTTGCTTGGCATCCCACCAGCTCCACCAACCCCAGGCCGAAGATAACAATGCTATTCCTGTCAAAATCAGAAAAATCAAAGCCCTGCGTTTGCTGACCCGTAATGCCTCTCTGGCCGCTTTTTCTCTTTGCTCTGCCTCGCGGCGCTCCTGTTCTGCCTGCCTTTGTTTTTCCAGGACCAGACGCTGGTCACGGCTTTTGCGTACCACACCAGTCAGCACGTCGTGAATCAGCTCAATACGTTTGACGCCGTCCCGTTCCTCAAGCCGCAGCACCCGGCACTGCACCAGACTAGCCAAGGCTTCCGCAGAAATGCCGGGGATTCCCAAAGCGTTGTCATAGGCCTCGCTATTGCGGAACCCGGAGACGGTGATCAATTTGTCCTCAATGAACCGGCGTAGCTCAGGCGAATGAGCATCCAGGCTGCGTTCGTAGAAATTCTCCAGAATCTTTTCACGGTTGCTGGCAACAGATTCTGCGTCAATCCGGCTGGCCTGGGTTTTGATGCGCTGTTCGTTGAGTTCACGGCAGACCAGACTCAACAGCGCCGGTTCGATACGTAAACCCGATAATTCCCGGCGCTTTTCGCCTTGTTCCCCGCCTACAAGACGCACGACGGTTTCCGCGACGCTACGCTCCATTAATCGGCCTTGAGTTTGATCGGTCACTGCCAGCGCCTGCTCTCCGTTCATCTGCAATAGCCGCAGCCGGTTGTGTATCAGCGAAGGCATCAAGCCGCGCAGCCCTTCCAGATCGGCGAGATAATCTTCGCGCATGCTGAAAATGATCTTGTAGGGATGACGGCTAAAGCTGAAGTTTTTCGATTCGTCCGGGTTAGCATCCAGACGGGCTTTCACGCTTTCGGGACAGCGTCCTTCGACCAAGTCGGCAAGCTCGTTGATAAGTTGCTTGAGATCGGCGCTTCGTCTCGGGTCTTCACGGCCCAGCGTGAAGACTTCTTCGAACTGGTCGAAACAAAGCAACGGGACCATAATACGGTTACGGGCATCCCAGAATTCCGAGTCCTTGCGATGAAAATACTCCCACAGGGTTTCGTTTTCATGATGAATGGGCGCTTCAATGGCCTTTTCCTGGACTTGCCGGGCGATGGCCGCAAACACCTGTTCACTGAGACTCAATGAGGCATTTGTGAAATCGAGACGAATATAGACTGGGAGTATGTTATCCAGGCGTAACCGGGGGAAAAGACCGGCTTGCAGCAGCGAGCTTTTACCCAGCCCGGAAACGCCGAACAGAATCGTGAGGCGCTCGCGGTTAACCAGGCTGTGCAGTTTTTCAATGTCGGGTCCCCGGCCTTTAAAAAAATGCTCGTCCTGTTCCCTGAACGAGGCCAGACCCGGCCAGGGATGCTCGTCGTCGACGATGGCTTGCTCAGATTCCGGTGATAAGTGGACAGATTGCGCGTTCATGCAGGTTGAGCCAGGTTTTTTTGATACTCACGATAGAGACGTTTTATCTCAACCACAAACTCGGCACTGGCTTGGCCGCCTGTCATTCTCTCCCAGTGCAACTTGCGGAATTGCTCAGGCACGGCTGAGGCATCGGGTAAGATATCGTCAATCGCCACGGGAATGATGAAGCGCATGCTGTCAGGATAACGCAGGGCTAACTGTTGGGCATGGTTCCATTCGGTGCGAAAGAATCGGGGCTTCGGCGTCAGGGTATTCCGGGAGATAATGGGGACAAACAGCGAACACTGGTCAATATTGGTTTTGATCTTGCTTTCGAAGTTCTCCCCAACCCGTAGGGCTTCCGGATTGCGATCAAACCAGACATCGATCCCTGCCTGTTCCAGTGCGTCGCGAATTGAGATGACGGACGGGCGATCTTCGCTGGCATAGCTTAAGAAAACCGCGCCGCTCTGCATTTTGTCAGCATCATTATCCGGCAGGTCAGTTTTCTTTGCTGATTGCGGTTTCGACGGATGTGATTCTATCCAGCGCCGGTGCAATTCGTTGACAAACTCAATTGACGCCATTGGAAATACTTTAGTCCGGCTGCTGAAATGCTGAAGGAATTCGGCCAGATTGGTTTCATTCTGTAACTGGTCGCCGACCAGAAAATCGGTTTTACCGCTGGAGATAACCAGGCGCTCTTTCTTGCCGATACGCACGAAGAAACGCCCCAGCCAATCGGACAATGGACAGCCGACAACCATGAGATTTTGCTTGATCAGGGCATCGAACAATCTTTCTGGCCGGGATGTCCGGGACTGCAGGGCATGCATGAATTCCAGCACATCTTCGTCAGTGACGGCATATTCCGGTACCGCTGTCAGTTTTCCGAACAAATGAAAGACCGTCGCTCGATCCAGTTGCTCCAATGCTACGGGCAGATCGTTAGTTGATCCCGGTGAAAATGCCAGCACCTGGGTTTTGTCCAGACCGCCATAACGGACCTGGTTAAGTACATGAGCAAGCAAGGGGTCGAAACTTGTAGTAACAAATAACACAAGCGGCCGGATTTCGGCGAGCTTGATCAGAGTCTCCGGAAGTTTTATTGCCGACAGCGGCGGCATTGCCCGTTTGAGCTCAGGGTAAATATCTTCCCGTTGGCCATTTTGGGAGAGATACCGGCAAGCAATTGCGTTCAAGGTATCTGAAGGTTCGGAGCTGATTTGCAGCCGCTTGGCCAGTTGCTCTGCGAGATAGGAATAAAGAAGCGTCGTTTTGCTGTCGATATCGAGCATCAGCAGTTCCGGACCAATTACCGGAATAACACGCCCATCTTCGATGAAATCAAGGAGTTGTTCCCAAAGACGCTCAGTATTTTTCTCGACCATATCCAGGCTCATGCCAAGTGAATTGATGGAAAGGAAGTTCTATGCAACTTTCCAAAGTTTTTGAATGAACCGTACTATCTATTACAACCTTTTGCAAGTCAGTTTTATTGCTTACCTTTTGCCGGAAGTGTTTAAATAAGCGGATTGTATGTTACCGGTAAAATTAATCATATGGCCAAAAACAGTTATCAAAAGCCGTCGCAGCAGACTCAGGATGAAGCGATGAGAATAGCCAGAGGAACTCAACGTCCCGCGCAAACCAAAGAACAAACCAAACTGATCGCCCAGGGTATTCAAAAAGGGATTGATCTATACAAAAAACAGCAAAAAGAAAAAGCCAGAGACTTGAGCAGAAGACTCAAGAAAGTTTCAAGACAACAGGAGCAACCAGCCGAGTCTGATGATAATGAAGTAGAAGAGAATATCGTTTATCGACAACATTGGCTGCCTTGGCTGCTACTGGTTTTAACGTGGTTAGGCCTGGGCATTTATTTTCTCGTAAGAGCAATTCGATGAGTGAAAGTTATTAATAGTTGCGAGAAAATCATTATGCATATCATTTGTAATCCCTGGATGCTAGACATCTTGAAATAAAAGTGATTTACTGTAACCCATCAGATATTTGCGAGGTTTACGATGGAATACTTACTAGTCAAGTTTCGGGAAGATCGCCAGGTCGTCGTGGATGATCACTTTCTCGGCTGCACCAATCAGGTTCTTGAGATTGAGGAAGGTAAACACAGCATCAGTTTAGCCGCGCCTTATAACTTCAAGCCGCATGAATGGCAGGTTGTTCTCGTCAATTCCACCGTGGTGAAGCCACTTGAAATCGAATTCGTTTAGACTGATGTTACGCCTTTCCTTTACACTGGCGCTTTGCCTGATTCTGACGGGCTGTGCTTCCTATATATTGAACCAACCCGTTTCTAAATATGATCCCAAGGAAGGGTATCGTTTTCCGGATGCGGCAAAGCCCGCATCTAATAATGAATCCAATTCCGACTCACTGTTTATTTGCCTCGCCTTCTCTGGTGGAGGTACGCGAGCAGCGGCTTTCGCCTATGGCGTTTTGGAAAAGCTGCGCGATACG
>JAQTMV010000166.1 GCA_028714175.1 Methylococcales bacterium | reverse complement strand
TGCTGAAACTTATGCGGCGATGGTTAAAAGCAGGCATAATCAGGTTTTGAGCGGCTAATTTTGCCATTCGCTTTAACGATCAGGCCAAGCGTTTTTATCAACGTAAATTAACCAAACGCACCCGGGTGGTGGCGATCAAAGCAGTGGCTCATAAGTTAGCGAGGGCTAGCTACCATGTAATGCGGGACCTGGTGCCTTTCGATTCGGTAAAATTATTTAGTTAATAGTTAAGGTCGAGCGATTGAACCAGAATTGGGGGTTGGCTAACAACCAAATACTCTGATGGGCTGATCGTTCAACCGACTCACAAGTTTTGTATACGGTTAATACAGACTGATACGCCTAAGCCTTGAACCCTGATGGGGCTGGTCCGTTTCGACGGAGAACCACACACTCTGTTGGCATTCATGCCATTGGACAAGGTTTGGTACCGATAATTTTCTGGGGCTCAAATGAGCCAGGGGTGCAGACTACTTCTTAAGGGAGGCGCTGTCGCCTTGATCCTGATGGGTGACTGGTGCGCATCGGTAAGTTGCGCGAACCATCCAATGAGAAGACGGGTGTGTATCCTAAGTAAAGGGCCAGGACAAAACGATGCAAGAACAGGCAATAGGACAAGTATACGACAGCGCAAGTGAATTAAACAGGTAACCTGTGGCCTTGTGGACGCGTCCTGCGGACCGGTCCGAGCAGAGTCGTGTGGATAAGTTGTGGACAGCATCCCTGCTGCCCACAGCTTACCCACACTCTCGGACCTCGCGCCCACGAAGTCCACAGGTTCAATAACAGGATGTGTAGATATGGAAAATGGAACCGTACAAAAAAGGTCAAAAGTTGCTTGAGGATTTTGTTTGGCCTATTGACACCGGCAGGCTAATGGGTGACCCCAGTTATTGTACTCATCACAGCCGGTAGCAGTAAAGGCGGAGGCAAGAAGTAGGAAAATTATCATGAAAAAAACCGGGGTTCGGTTATGGAACAGAAACCCAGTTTTTTTGTAGCAGATTAGGTGAGTCCTCCCTCATTAATGTGATCTGCTACCTATCCTTTTCTTCATTGAACGATCACGTGTCGTCCTCGTCAGTGCAGTGTGGCGGGCCTCCAGGATATTCACCGTTGTTGAAGTCATCCAAAACCGCTGCCCAGTCCTTTTGTAAACCGCAAGAATTTGCAGCTGTGCAGGCACTAGGCGCATTGTTTGTAAGCCATTCCAGAGCTAAGGCCAGTGTGTCTTGTACCCCTTGAGGAGGGACAGCAGGATCGACCGTTTTGGCGATATTCAGAACGGCGGCGATATATTGATGCGCCAGTTGGTAGTAGCCTTGGCTGTCACTAACATTGGTGTCGAGTACCTCTTGCCAGGTTTTTGGAAGTTGTTCATACACATCATCGTTCGGGTTGCCGCCACAATTAGCGGTGCAAGCCCCATTCTTCGTAGCCAAAAAGAACGTGGCATTCCGGCTATAAGGGTCAGGCCATACTACATCCGGCTTGTTGCCCCAATAACCCTGAGTATACGTGCAGCCTTCATTACCGCCATCATCGCAAAGGGGTGGCGGCACTGGGCCAACATAGGTCGCTTTAGGATTCGGGCCTTTAGGCGTACCAAGCGAACCGGAATGATTTGTAATTGTAAGCTGGGCGCTGTTGCGGATGTATGAGTCCGGAAGAGCGTCTGCATCAACACTATACTTTGTTGTCAATGCCGTCAACTGTGTAGTACCCGCCGGGATTACTGTAAGAACCGGGACGAAACTAGTGACTTGATAGGTATTCACGAACTGACCGGAATCCGTAAAAAGCTTACTTTGAATCCAGTCGGTGATTAAAAACCCCTGCGTATTTACTGCACCTTCGTTCCACACAGCGATTTCACCCGAATATCGCCATGTACCTGGATCGGTGTCAAATGGCTCTGTCACCGTGCAGATATCGATAGTTTTGTAAGCCGCCAGCGTCGTGCCGTTCCTCGGGGCCGCGAACGCCGAACTACCGGCTGTCAGCACACCGACCCCAAACGCCAATGCCAACAACGTGGCGATTTTGTATATTTTTGAAGTTTTCATAAATCCTCCAATTATTAAAAAATTTTCCTGCTTTTCAAAGCTGCTCAACATACTTATGGCTAAAATTTTCTATAGCAAAAAAGACATGTAAGACAACCTTGAACCGCTGCCGATTCTCCCCGTTTTGTCAGCGAATAAATAGTACCCGGATGGGTATAACGTTAAAAACGAGCGGCATTTATATTGTTAGCAAGTAACGATGAACGCTATCGAAGCGACTGTGGAAAAAGAGGGCAATAGCGGTGAAAGCCCCTATGAAAGGCTATATCATTCCAGCTTTTTGGCGAACAAGTCCTTCAATGATGCAGCATAAATTGACACTAATTGGCTGCGGTTGTGCACACCGGTTTTGGCAAAGATGTTTGCCAGTTTCTTTTTGATCGTTTCCGGGCTGAGGAAAAGTTGCTTCGCAATCTGCTTATTGGTCATACCCTGTGCGATCAGCTCAATAATGCACTGCTCACGCTGGGTCAGTAAGGAGGTTTTGACGATATCGTGTAGATCGATGTGGCTGGTTCTCTCCGGCAGGCTGTTCTGAATGGCATAAACCGCAATGATTTGGCTGATCAGACGATGAGGCAGCCAAAGTTCTCCCGTATGCACCGTTCGGACCGCTTTTCTGAAAACATCACAGCCGACATGGGTCGTTATAAGACCGGATATGCCGAATTCGATAATTTCATTGATCAAATCCGGTGTTGCATCATCGTAACACAGGACGATTCTGACCTTTGGGTCTGTTTTTCTGATGGCGGTTAGCCATTCGCTAACGGCGGGACCGGACAAGGCGGTATCCACTAACAATAAGTCGGGGTGTAATTGTTCCAATCTGTCGGGAATAAGCGCCAGACTGTTAATGCAGGTCTTAAACAGGCTGATGGCTGGCGTATCGTTGAAATGCGTCTGAAGCAGGTCAAAGAGATGCCCGCGTTGTGAAACAAGCGACAGCGTGATCGAATCGTTATTTTCTTCTGCGGATAGCGGCTCAACCAGGACCGATTGCGCAATCCCCGATTCCTGATCAGCGGCTTGATTCTGCTCTGTCAAGTTAACCGGCATTCGCCGTTCACACTTTCGCCGATCAAACTCTCTCCGTTCATGAAACGCAGGCTCAGGAAGCGATTCGGCTCTCAACGTGTGCTTATTATGAAGACAAAATCGAATACGGGATTCCAGCGCATCGAAAGCTGCGGATTTTGACATAAATTCTCCGGTGATAATCTGTTCCAAATTGGATGGTTTTCCGGAACAAACCCTGTCGCCTATGCAAATAACCGGTATATCCGAAATTCCGCAATTCAAGCGCAGATGTTCGGTGATAAATAAACAAGTATCAGGACAGTCCACAATGACTATTAATGCCGGATGCCTCCTATCCAGGTATTTCAGGTCTGCAAAAGGCGGCGCTTTAAAAGTCTTGTAGCCTTTCCAGGCAAGCTGTCGGGACAGCTCGGACACCCCGGATGGATTTTCGGATATGATTAGAATGCGATCATGACTTGCACTATCATCTGACATCGAATTCCTCTTTTGACTCATCGTTAGGGATTAGCTCGTAGGGCGAATTTAGGGCGAAAACCGCAGCCACTCTCAAAGTTATCGTGGATAGTCTATCGGCGAGTTATTTGAGTTAGTTTTAGCACACCCCCATAAAAAGTTGCGTGATATTCATTTGATAACACTAAAATTATACCAACAGGTCTTAACATGACTGATAACATAGAAAATAGTGTCCTTGCTGTGACTGCATTGATTATAAACGTGCTATAGAAAAACATCGATGACTTTCGTTCGATGATTCAATTATTGGAAAAGAAGGTAATGCTTTAAAAAATCAGTGGTGTAAACTCTAAAGGGGCATCAATATGACCGATAACATCGAAAACTTGGTACTTGAGCATCTATGAGCCATAAGAGCGGATATGGCCTCGATGAAAGATGATGTGCGTGAAATTAAATCAAGAGTCAACACACTGGAAGCCGGACAGGCTACGATAATTCAGCTTGTGGACACCTTACTGGAATGGGTGCCGAGCAGCACGTTCGGTACGACAGGTTGTTGGAGCGAATAGAGAGGCTGGAGCGCCGACTAGACATGGCATAAAAACGCAGTGCGATAGGATGCGCGTACCTGAAAGCCTATCTCACTTTTAAAACTTCCTTATTTTGCATTGCTAGATAGCAGCCGGATACCATTCCAATAAATGAAACCATTGGTTATTGTTCAGCCGGAATGCGGAAAAGTCAGCTTTATCTACTGTTAAAATCTGCTGTTGCTGGTATTTATTGGCTAACCAAACTAACGCAGCATCAGTAAAATCAATATCGTGGTCGGCATATTTATCAATGGCTTGCGTTATTTTCCTGTAAGCGGTTACAGGCACATCAACAACTTTAGCAAGTCTTTGGTATGTTGTGCTATGTCACCTTCGTGGGTTTGGTCTGAACCAAAACCGTCTTTACCCAGCTCATAAGGGGTTAATGGCTTGTTAGCCGTTGTTAATAAGCGTTCGAGGGCTAAACGAATCGTTTCATTTTTGGAAAGGTGATGCTGTTGGCAATAAATAGTTAATTGTTGTTCCAGGTTGTCGGGTAATTGAATAGATAAAGACATGGCAGTTCCTCTTAATATTGCACGATTGCAGAAAGTAGAGTAAGATGGGCAGGTTTTTGTGCCCATCCTATAATCAAACGTTGAGTTTTTAATAGTGGGCACAAAAATATATGCTTACGCTATTGAAATTCCGTTTATGCCAGCGCAGCAACAATGGCGTTACCCATTTCAATCGTTCCACATTTTGATTGCGGATTAAGATCAGGCGTAACAAACTTACCCTCATTCACTACTTTTTCGACGGCATTTTTTACGCGCTCTGCGGCCCCAGTTTCACCAATGTGGTTCAACATCATGACACCGGCCATGATAACTGCAATCGGATTAGCCAGATTTTTTCCGGCTATATCGGGCGCGCTGCCGTGTACGGCTTCAAACAGCGCCGCATTATCGCCTATATTTGCACCCGGAATCAGGCCCAGTCCTCCGACCAGTCCCGCCGTCAAATCAGACAAGATATCGCCAAACATATTGGTGCAGACGATCACATCAAACTGTTGCGGATTCATCACCATGTGCATACAAGTAGCATCAATGATTTTTTCGTCAAACTCGATGTCGGGATAATGCGCGGCGGTTTCTCTGGCAACATCCAGAAACAAGCCCTGGGTATATTTCAAGATATTGGCTTTATGACAAACGGTTACTTTTTTACGGGCATTGTCCTGTGCGTATTTAAACGCAAAGTCGATAACGCGCTGTGAAGCGCTACGGGTTACCACAGCGAGACTTTCAGCAATATCTTTTTTAGGGGTGAGATAATGCTCAAGTCCGGCGTATAGCCCCTCGGTATTTTCCCTGACAATAACAATATCCACATCTTCATAGCGCGTTTTTATACCCGCCCAGCTTTTAGCCGGACGAACATTGGCATACAGTTCGTATTTTTGCCGCAACGCCACGTTAATGCTTCTATAGCCCTTGCCGACAACAGTGGTCAACGGCCCCTTAAAAGCCAGGCGGGTTTTATCGAATGATGCCATGGTTTCATCGGGCAAGGGCGTGCCAAATTTTTCGAACGCCGCCATACCGGCATACGCTTCTTCCCAGTGAATTTTTACGCCGGACGCGTCAATAACTTTTACGGCCTCATCCATAATTGAAGGGCCAATACCATCACCTTTTATCAACGTGACATTGTGCATAACTATCTCCATGGTTTGATTCTGAATTGAGAGGATGAGCCGAGAGAACGGGGTAAAGAACCCTTAACACGGGGATTATCCAATTTGCCTGATCTGCTCACGAAAGGAATCATAGCAATACTTAACACGCCGAGTCCAATTTAACGCTTGGTGGAGACGAGATGTATGCGTTTCTACTGATTGTTAGCAGCGTTTCTACTGATTGTTAGCACTACTATATTATTGGTACATCATTGTCGTTTTTTAAATCTCCTCTCCCTCGCCCTCTCCAGCAGGAGAGAGATTACGAAGGTGCCGTTGTTGATATGCGATGAGTATAGATATTTATAAAGTGGAACTCGCTATAGGTTCAACGCTTACCTTGTCGCCCGCTTGTACGCCGTCGCATTCAGTGGGCAAGATAATATAGCAGTTAGCCCGGCTGAAAGAGCTGAGTATATTTGAACCTTGATTTCCCGATGATGCGACAAAAAATTCGCCGTTTTCGTCTTGTGTGAGGATGCCGCGCTGAAATTCCTGCCGGCCCGGCGCTTTTTTTAACGCTGTTGTGCACGTCGCTGTCAGTCGCAAAGGCTTGGTATCCGGTGCGCCGGACAGTTGTTTAAGCGCCGGTGCTACGATGTGCTGATAAATCACAATAACAGAGACGGGGTTGCCCGGTAGTCCAAAAAAATAACAGGAACCTATTTTGCCGAATGCCAACGGTTTTCCGGGTTTGCTGGCAATTTTCCAGAAATTGACTTCCCCGCAACGTGCCAGTATTTCCTTGACATAATCGGCCTCACCAACAGAAGCGCCGCCTGTGGTAATAATGACATCGTGGTTTTTGGCAGCTGTAATAAAGCTGTTCTCCAGCAGTTGTTTGTTGTCGGCGATAACGCCCATATCCGTGACACTATGGCCGGCATCGGTTAATAATCCGCTTAAGGCGTAACGATTGCTGTCGTATATTTTCCCTGGTTGCAGTGGCTGACCCAACGCTGTCAGTTCATCGCCGGTGGAAAAAAATGCGATTCTTACCGGCCGCTTGACGGTAAGCTCATAAATACCGGCCGAGGCCAATAATCCAATATCGATTGCATTCAACTTCCTGGGGTGTGAACACAACAAGTTCCCTTGCATTATATCTTCGCCGATTTCCCTGATATTTTGCCGTGCGGGTAGGTTCGCTGGAAAGTGTATGGTTTGCCCGTCAGCCCGCACCTGTTCCTGCATGATGACTGAATCGGCCTGCGCGGGCAGTACCGCTCCGGTAAAAACCCTGATACATTGCCCTGGTTGCAGTTGTCCAGCAAATGGCCTTCCTGCCCAGGAAGTCCCAGCGAGGCTGAGTGTAAAGGGTTGTTCCCGGTTAATATCATCACTGGATAATGCATAGCCGTCCATCGCTGAATTTCTGTCCTGAGGAATATTTACCGGCGAGTAAACCGATTGTGACAAAACACGTCCAAGGGCTTTTTTCAAGACGACTTGTTCCGAACCTGCGACGGGGTGTATAGCGGCTTTAATTCTTGCCAAGGCGGCGTCAATGGATAGCAATGGGCTTGATTCCTGGCTGCATAAGTCGATCATAGCGGCCTCATGAATTGATTTAAAATAAAGGTGGCTATCATTTCAGGCTGATTGATATCCAGCTGTGTCAGATAATCCGGTGTTTCCAGCATACAATCAGTGGCAATTGCGATAATGTCCGGGTCGTTGGGATAAAGTAACGGTTTGTTAAGCGAGGGCCGGTGTAATTCAATTTTAGGGAATTGCTCTGCTTTAAAGCCTTCAACCAGAATCAAATCCAGTTCAGATTGGTCGAAGAGTTTTAACTGATCGTCCAGCCGGGGCTCTTGTTCCGGAGTGATTTCGGTAATGATGGCCCGGCGATGCGTGGATACCAGCATAACTTGCGATGCCCCTGCTTCCCGCAAGCGGAAACTGTCTTTTCCCGGCTGGTCTATTTGAAAATTATGATGACTGTGTTTGATTAATCCGATACGCAATCCCCGCTGTTTTAAAATCGGGATTATCTGTGTGAGTAACGTGGTTTTCCCGGTTCCGCTAAAGGCGGCGAAACCTAATATCGGGATGTGAGCATGTCGCATAGTGATCAATTCATCAGACTGTTATCGAAGGTGACGCTATTCTAAGGTATTATTGAGCGGGGATCATTAATCCTGGAGGAAACATTGATTCGAATTTATCTGATATTGTTGCTGATCATTATTGCATTTTTTGGGGTACGCGCTTTTTTGAAAGCGTCTCCCCGAGTACTGGCAAAGTATATCAGGATATTATTGTTAAGCTTTGCAGCCGTAGTGTTAATATATTTTGGAGTAACCGGACGGTTAAACTGGCTTTTTGCACTGATAGGCGTAGCTATTGCTTTCATGCTCAGGTTAATACCGGCACTGCTGCACTATGCTCCACACATACACAGGCTGTGGGCGGAATTTGTGGGTTCCAAACAAAGTTCGTCACAACGGCAAAGTGATTCAGCCGCTAAAGGAAAGATGTCGGCTGAAGAAGCTTATGAGGTGCTAGGCTTGAAGCCCGGCGCGTCAGAACAGGAGATTGTCACCGCTCATCGCAAATTAATGCAAAAAATACATCCTGATCGTGGCGGATCCGATTATTTGGCGTCGAAAATAAATCTGGCTAAAAAGATTTTGCTGAAAAAATAATCTTCATATGTCTATTCACCGTTCAAAGCCGAGTTTTCTTGCATCCCTGACGGTGATGTTTATATTGAATGCTTGTACGAATCAACCGAATTATGCGCCTGTGCGAACAGACAACGGGGAGCATGCCAAAGACCGGCAAACTCCTCCGCAGAGTAACCAGGAGCATGGCAAAGAAAATCAGGACATTACCAAAGGCATCCGGGTTGTTACTGAAGAGGTGAATAAATGGCATCTGGTAAAAGCCGGGGAGACCCTTTATGCCATTGGTCTAAGTTCCGGTTATGGCTATCAGCGCCTGGCGTTCTGGAACAACATCTCTCCACCTTATAAGATAATGGCGGGGAAAAAACTAAAATTATTCAATCCTGATCTTGCGGCCGGATTTATAGCTGAGAAAAAGATTACAAAGACAGCGAAGTTAAACTCTCGACTTGATAAGGTTAGCAATTCCCAGGCAGATAAAAAAAATTTGGAAGCGGTAACTTCGCATAAAAAACAGCAGACTACTCTTGCCGTTGTAAAAAAACCGGATAAACAACAAAAATCATTTATTTCAATTGATAACAAAAAGATATTAGAGTTAAACTTTGTCTGGCCGATTAAGGGCAGAGTACTAAAAAGTTTTTCTCCGGCGCATAACAAAGGCATTGATATAGCCGGCAAGATGGGGCAGTCAGTCAGCGCTACGGAAGCGGGGAAAGTGGTTTATGGCGGGCAGGGACTGATTGGCTTTGGCAAGTTGCTTATTATCAAACATAATAAGGAATATTTAAGCGCTTATGCAAATAACAGTCGTTTGCTGGTAGAGGAAGGCCAGCAAGTCGAAAAAGGCCAGGTTATTGCAGAGGTTGGGAAAGTAAGCAGCAAAGGATCTTCGTTGCATTTTGAAATAAGAAAAAACGGAACGCCAGTAAATCCACTTGAACTTTTGCCGAAAAGGTAATCCTACCGTCCGGCTTAGATTAATCAACCAAGGAATTAATATGAATAACACACTAATCGATCCATCAGACGATGAAATAGTTATGCTGTACGAAGAAGATTCATCTATTGACGAAGATATTGATATGACTGCCGTAATAAGAGAAAAACTGGATGTTTTGGCCGCCAAAGTACGCAATGCGCCTGAGCTCGATGCAACTCGCGCATATTTGAATGAACTGGGGCGATCAAATTTGCTGACGGCCGATCAGGAAAAAATCTATGGTTTACTTACGCAGCAGGGCGACCAGGCGGCTCGCAAGATAATGATTGAAAGCAATCTGCGTCTGGTGGTAAAAATTTCCTACCGTTACCTGAATAGAGGATTACCGTTGCTGGACTTGATTGAGGAAGGTAATCTGGGTTTAATCCGCGCAGTCGAGAAGTTTGATCCTGAAAGAGGGTTCAGATTTTCAACCTATGCGACCTGGTGGATCAGGCAGAACATTGAACGGGCAATAATGGATCAGACGCGAACCATACGCTTGCCGATTCATATTGTTAAAGAAATGAATATTTATCTCAAGGCTCAGCGCCATTTGACACAAACGCTCGATCATGAACCCAGCGCCAATGATATTGCCGAGTATCTGGATAAGCCGGTAGACAAGGTTGAAAAAATGCTTAAACTCAATGAGCGGGTAACTTCAGTTGATTTGCCGGGTTCCAGGGATGTTGATAACCCCTTGCTTGAATCTATTTCGGATGCCGAGGGTTTGCCACATGACGAACGAATACAGGAAAACAGTATTAAACAAAATATCAGCACCTGGGTATTTGAACTTCCTGAAAAACAGCGTGAAGTTATTTGCCGCCGCTATGGTATTTGCGGTTATGAAGATGCAACTCTTGAGCAGGTAGCTCAAGAGTTGGGGGTAACAAGGGAGCGCGTTAGGCAAATTCAAATGGACGGATTAAAGAGATTAAAAGAAATTGTCCAGTTACACGGCTTTTCTTTTGAGTCACTTTTTAACTAGCATGGGTATATTGCAATGGCCAATCCCTGTAGTTGAAGACCTGCCCTTGCTTCCGAACTGTTGCACAGCTGCCTGGCGAAATTTCTGCAATGACCCATTGTACTGCGTTAATTGTACCGGCCGCTAAAATGCCGTTATCGGGAAAACCTCTATCTACGGGTGTGTAAATAGCAGCCGCCCCGACATTAACATCGACCGCTTCCGACCACGCGGCATCACCCACCAGCGAGGCCTGAACAACATAACACTGATTTTCCAAAGCCCTTGCCTGACAGCCTATTTTAACGCGATGGTAACCTGCCAGAGTATCGGTACAACTGGGTACTAAAATCAACACACACCCCGCTTCAACCTGCTTTCTTGCCAGCAATGGAAACTCGCTGTCGTAGCAGATATTAATAGCAATGCTTCCGTATTCTGTATCAAAACACTTTAAACCATTCCCGCCTTTAATAAGCCATTGTTCGTTTTCAAAACGGGTCATCATCAGTTTATCCTGATAATCAAACCGGCCGTCGGGCATAAACAGATAAGCGCGGTTTCGATAGATTCCGGAATCGATTCGTACCGGAAATGTACCTGAATGAACAATACACTG
>JAQTMV010000165.1 GCA_028714175.1 Methylococcales bacterium | reverse complement strand
CTTTTTTTATCGATCAGCCGGAGCAATGGTTGGGGCTGAGACAAATCAAGGCAGCTTACAAGCTGGACATCAATGAGTTCAGGGGTAACCGGAGTGTGCAGTTTATTTTGCAGTATCTGGAAAAAAGCGCATAAAAAAGGGCGGTTTTACCGCCCTTTTTGCTAAGCTGAAACGTAACTATTATTTGGTTTCAGGAGAAACTGCTTTTTCAGTTTTTTTGGGTGCTTTTTTAGCTGCACTTTTAGTAGCTTTTGCTGTTTCTTTTGCTACGGCCGGAGCTTTTTCTTCGACAACTTCCTCAACAGCGACGCCTTCAGCAACGGTTTTCCCCTTTGCATCTTTAACTTCTTCAACAACAATCTCTTCTGCTACAGGTTTTTCTGTTGCAGCATTACCAGCAGCGGGTGCTTTTGGCGGTTCATCTGTCAGCGGCACCAGTATCTCTACTTTTGCCTGTTTACGCAATTTTTCTACCATATTCTGGACTTTTTTACGTTGCAGGTAAGGCATCAGTTGTTCTTTTACCGATTCCAATGGAGGCGGAGTTTGTGCGCGGGAATCTTCTCTTAAAATGACATGCCAGCCAAACTGGGTTTGCACAGGCGTTTTGGTGTATTTACCCTTTTCCAGTTTTACGACCGCCTCGGAGAAGGGTGCAACCATTTGGCCGGCAACAAACCAGCCTAAATCACCGCCATTTTGCGACTCTTTAGCATCTAAAGAGTGCTTGTTGGCTAATTTGGCAAAATCCGCGCCTTTGTCTAGCTCAGTGATCAGTTTTTTAGCTTCTGCTTCAGTTTTGACCAAAATGTGCCGGGCTTTATATTCAGTCCCGTTTTCACCGGCGACCTTGCTGTCATATTCAGCCTTGATTTCGGCATCGGTTACCGGATTAGCTTTTATGAAGTTTTGTACATCAGCTTGTGTCAACAATGTTTTTTTGACGCTATCAAGCTGTGCCATGACTTCCGGGGATTTATCCAATTGCTTTTGCAGGGCATCCTGGACCAGCAGTTCACGCTGAATCAGCTCTTCAATCAATTTTTCTTTAGGGAAAGTTTGACCGTGGCCACGTTCGGCAATTTCTTTTTCCAACTGCTCCAGGGTAGCTTTGGAAATATACTGGCCATTTACGACAGCAATTGCATCAGTTTTTGCTACAGCCGGTGCACTGGAGGTGTCGGTTTTTTGGTCACAAGCAGCAATCAGTGCTGTACCGGCAATGAGTAGGGGAATGATCTTTTTTTTCATTTATTGGTTCCTTTGGGTTTTTCAGAGGGGGAGAGAGCATTGATGCCTAAGGCATGAATTTGTTGTTTCATCAGGTCGCCAAGCGCTTTATAGACAAGCTGGTGGCGCTGAACTAACGATTTTCCTTCAAAAGCGTCAGCGACAATAGTGACATGATAATGACCGCCACCGCTTATTGCGCCGGCATGTCCGGCATGGGCCGCGCTGCTGTCAATAATTTCTAATAGCTCTGGTTTAAAAGCATCATTTAATAAGCGTTTAATGTGTTCGGATGTCATTGTGGAAATACCTTTTTGAAAGGTTTAACGGTAACCTTGGCGTAAACGCCGGCAATGTTATAGGGATCGGTATCCGCCCATTGCTGAGCTGCTTCCAGGTCATCAAATTCGGCAACAACCAGACTACCAGTAAAGCCTGCGTCACCTGGATTGTCACTGTCAACAGCAGGGTGCGGGCCGGCCAAAACCAGGCGGCCGGCGTCTTGAAGCTCTTGCAGTCTGTTAATGTGGGCAGGGCGTGCGGACATTCTTTTTTTGAGGCTATCTTCTACATCTTCACTGATAATTGCGTATAAAACCATTTATTCCTCTGATTCGGGGATGTATTTATATAATAAAAACATTTGTAACACTATAAAAATAACCATCAAACCCGGCGCTATAAATGTTTTAAAGGTAACCCAGTCATCGGTATTGTAATTGTACATAACATAAACATTGATAAAACCTACGCTGATAAAGAAGCTGGCCCAGCTGAAATTCAGGCGTTTCCAGATCAATGATGGCAAGGTTAAATTGCTGGACATCATTCTCTCAATGAAAGTTTTTTTGCCAATAAAATGGCTGCTTAAAAAGGCGACGCCAAATAACCATTCTATGATGGAAAACTTCCATTTAAGGTATTGCTCATCATGTAAATAGATGGTAGCTCCACCGAATACAATAACCAAAGCCAATGTAATCCATTGCATGGTTTCGACTTTGCGGTGTTTAAACCAGGTATAAACTACCTGAATAACAGTAGCTGCAATAATAACGGCAGTCGCTATATAAATATCATAAAGCTTATAGGCGACAAAAAATAAAATAATTGGGAAAAACTCGAAAAGCTGTTTCATAGTAGCTGGTATGAGTGGTCAAACGATAATTTGTATTTTCATAAGTGGGTTGTCTGCCATGGCAAAACTTAAAAAGCGCTATTGTAGAATCTTTACCATCGAATGTACATGTTTGCATGGTACTTTCTGCTAGAATAGTTTTCATTTGGGAGAATAGCTATGGATATAAATACGCAGACCGAACTAGAGGCGGCTGCATTCAGACGTCTAGTCAATCACTTGCAGCAGCATACCGAGGTTCAAAATATCGATTTAATGATATTGGCGGATTTTTGCAGAAACTGTCTGGCCAAGTGGTACACAGCGGCGGCGATAGAACGCGGGGTAGAGATGGATTATGAGCAGGCGAGGGAAGTGATTTATGGTATGCCATATAAAGAATGGAAAGATAAATTTCAAAGCGAAGCGACAGCCGAACAACTCGCCGCTTATGAGCGCAAGCAAAAGTCAAAACTATAATTGAGTGATGAGTTGTGGACTTGACGTAATCGAGTTTTCATCGATTTGTGGGCAGGGTGTTTGCCCAGTTGACAGAGGACAACTCCGGCGATTTCAGTATAGAGTCCGAACTTAATTAATCATAAGCTGGAACTTAAAGGGATGGAACACAAGTATGTCGCTCTGAAAGTGCTGAAGAATTGCTCAATGAATGAGCTGAAAGTCCGGGTCTGGAAGAGTCTGGTGCAAAGTAAATCCTTTTTGGAAATACTGGAAAACGCCATCAAGAAATATCACAACAAAATTCTGACTGCCGCCGTGTAACTAAAGGTAAATTACCCATGTCTCAACATGCCCCTTTAACCATCCTGTTCAGCGCCGGCGAATCCTCCGGCGACCAGCATGCTGCCAATATGTTTCTGGAACTGAAAAAACATCAGCCGGACATTAAAGGTATCGGCATGGGCGGCACGAAAATGGCTCATGCCGGTATCGATATCCGCTATGATTCAGCTCACATCTCCGTTATCGGTGTCGTTGAAGTTATCAAACACTACGGCGAAATTCGCAGGGCGTTAAAGCTTATGCAGCGAATAATCTCAACTGAACGGCCCGATTTACTGGTCTGTGTCGATTACAAGGAATTTAATTTTAAACTGGCACGTTACGCCAGGCAACAGGGAATTAAAGTGCTATTTTATGTGAGCCCTCAAGTCTGGGCATGGCGGCCAGGCCGGGTAAAAGCCTACGGCAAGGCGATCGACATGATGGCGGTGATATTCCCGTTTGAAACAGCCTACTATGATGCCGAGAATGTGCCGGTACGCTATGTGGGCCACCCGTCTGTCGATAAAGTCCACCCTCGGCGCAGCAAAGCCGAAGATATGGCACAGTTTGGATTGGATGAAAAAAAACCGGTTGCCGGATTACTGCCGGGCAGTCGTGCCAACGAAATCAAGAAGATGCTGCCGGTCATGTTATCGGCGGCTGAAAAGTTACAAGCCGGTTTGCCCGACATCCAGTTTATTTTGCCTCAAGCGGATTCAATCGGTGATGAATTGCTTGAAGCTTATATGCGCCAGTCACCCGTTAAAATAACGGTGATAAAAAACCAGCCTTATGATGTCATTCAATGCTGTGATGTGGTTATGACAACCTCAGGAACAGCAACGCTGGAAATCGCCTTGTTGACGGTGCCTATGGTCATTGCCTACAAACTTGCTCCTGTAACTTACTGGTTAGGCAGATGGCTCGTGAATACGCCATTTATAGGACTGCCAAATATTGTCCTGGGTAAGCGCATTGTCAAAGAACTCATTCAGCATGAGGCGACAGCAGAAAACTTGGCAGCAGAAGTTAAGAGAATTCTGACAGATAAGAATTATGCTGACGAAATGCGTGCCAATTTGATAGAGGTTAAGGAGCAGTTAGGGCAGGGCGGCGGTTCAAAAAATATGGCGCAACTGGCTTTGGAAATGTTGAAGTAAGATTCAATAATATATTTACACAGCCCGGATAGTAGAAGCTATCAATCGTGGGTAAGGAACGGATTTCTGCTCATGTTTTAATTTGAATGTCAGGCAAACAATACGGACTCAACAGCAACTCAAAAAGCTTTTCAATAGGGGAGTAATTTAATGGTCAACGTATTTATATCATATCGTCGCGATGACAGTGCGGGTTATGCAGGACGATTGGCCGATTCCCTTGAAAAACTGTTGGGTAAAGATAAAGTTTTTCGAGATGTGGCAGACATCAAGCCGGGAGAAGATTTTGTAAAGGCGATCAAACAAAATCTGCAAAACGCTAAGGTTTTTTTGGTATGGAATTCGATCTTGAGCCCATCTACACCCAACAATTTCGCTATCGCGGCAATTTGGAACTGTCATTGAATAAAAAAAGCTGAGTGGTAATTTTCTGGAAGTCCTGTCCAGTGAAAAAATGCCCATTGACTTAAATCGGAAAATCCAGCAGATAGACAAGACTAATTAACAGAGAAAATAATTTTCAATATAAGCAAATGGTGATGTCTGCATTTGAATTTAAGGTGAAATTGGCTTTGGCTTTTTTGATTTCGGGTAGTAGGGTGTAACATCCTGACCCCCTACTTTTTATTGTTTATCTCAGGAGCTGCCTAATGCGAAATCAGCAAACACATACAATCGATGGCAACCAGGCTGCCGCTACGGTAGCGCACAAACTCAGCGAAGTCATCGCAATTTACCCGATTACACCGGCGACGCCGATGGGCGAATGGTCGGATGAATGGTCATCCCGTGGTCAGACCAATTTATGGGGGACGGTGCCGCAGGTTATAGAAATGCAAAGTGAAGCGGGCGCGGCAGGTGCGATTCACGGCGCCTTGCAGGCGGGATCGCTCGCTACGACATTCACCGCTTCCCAGGGCTTGTTGTTAATGCTTCCGAATATGTACAAAATCGCCGGTGAATTAACGCCGGCGGTGTTTCATATTGCTGCCCGTTCACTGGCTTGTCAGGCCTTGTCCATTTTCGGTGACCACAGCGATGTTATGTCGGCGCGGATGACGGGTTTCGGCATGCTGTGCTCCAATTCCCCGCAGGAAGTCATGGATTTTGCGCTGATCGCCCATGCGGCAGCTTTGGAAAGCCGTATCCCGCTTATGCACTTTTTCGACGGTTTTCGAACTTCGCATGAAATAGCAAAAATCTGCACTCTGGATGATGATGTATTGCGGGCAATGATCAACGAAGAGTGGGTTACTTCACACCGGAGCAGAGCCTTAACGCCCGATAACCCGGTGCTTCGAGGTACGGCCCAAAATCCTGATGTTTATTTTCAGGCGCGAGAATCGGTCAATGCCTATTATCAGGCGATGCCTGGGATTGTTCAGGGCGCAATGAATCGATTTGCCGAACTGACGGGCCGTTCTTATCGCCTGTTCGACTATCTGGGTTCGGAGCAGGCGGAACGCGTCATTGTGATAATGGGATCAGGCGCAGAAGCTGTAGAAGAGACACTCGATTATCTCAATCGCAAGGGTGAATCGGTAGGCTTGCTTAAAGTACGTTTATACCGCCCCTTCGATGCAGACTGTCTTTTGGCAGCACTTCCTTCGACTTGCCGCAAAATCGCTGTGCTTGATCGCACCAAGGAGCCGGGAGCGGATGGCGAGCCGCTGTATAAGGATGTGCTCAGCGCTGTTGCCCGGAATTATACAAGCGGCGCGGCTAAGTTTCCGGTACTGCCGAAAGTGGTTGGCGGCCGTTATGGTCTATCTTCGAAGGAATTTACGCCAGGCATGATCAAGGCGATTTTTGATGAATTGAAACAGCAGCAACCGAAAAATAATTTCACGATCGGCATACACGATGATGTCACCCATACCAGCCTGAATTGGGATGCAAGTTTTCGCACGGATGCCCTCGCTGAAACATTTCAGGCGATGTTTTACGGCTTGGGCAGCGACGGTACGGTAGGCGCCAATAAAAACACGATCAAGATTATCGGTGAAGAGACCGATTGGAACGCTCAGGGTTATTTCGTCTATGACTCGAAAAAATCCGGCGCTATTACTGTCTCGCATTTACGCTTTGGCTCTAAACCGATACGCTCCACTTATCTCATTGCTGAAAACGATGCCAATTTTATCGGCTGTCATCAGACGATTTTTCTGGAACGCTATGACATGCTCGCCAATGCAGCGGAAAATGCTGTATTTTTGCTGAACACGCCGGAACCGGTCGAACGGGTTTGGGAGTCGCTACAGGCTAAAATGCAGCAGCAGATGATAGCCAAAAAAATCCGGTTTTATGTCATTGACGGCTATGAAGTCGCCGAAAAAAGCGGCATGGGCAAGCGCATCAATACCATTATGCAGACCTGCTTTTTTGCAATATCGGGTGTTCTGCCGCAAACCGAAGCAATTACAGCTATTAAAAAAGCAGTTGAAAAGACTTACAGCAAAAAAGGCCAACGCATTGTCGAATTAAATTTCAAAGCGATTGATGAAACGCTGGCCAGTTTGCATGAAGTTCCACTTCCGGCACAGGTTACTAGCCTATTCGACATTAAGTCTGTAATTAGCGATTCTGCACCCGATTTTGTTAAACGGGTGACGGGTCAAATTATTGCAGGTAGAGGCGATGTATTGCCAGTCAGCGCCTTGCCGGTAGATGGCACGTTTCCTACGGGTACGGCCGCTTATGAAAAACGTAATTTGGCGCTGGAAATTCCGGTTTGGGAAACCGATTTGTGTACCCAATGCGGCAAATGTGTGATGGTTTGTCCGCATTCGGTTATTCGCAGCAAAATTTATTCGACTGATGTTTTGGAAAACGCTCCCGAAACCTTTAAACATGCGCCTATGCTGGGTAAAGATTTTCCGGCCGGGTTGGCGATCACCTATCAGGTCGCGCCGGAAGATTGCACCGGCTGTACGTTGTGCGTTGATTTTTGCCCGATCCGGGATAAATCCAACGCCAGCCGCAAAGCCATCAATATGCAGCCTCAACCGCCGCTGCGCGAAGCAGAACGCGAAAATTGGGATTTCTTTTTGTCGATACCCGAATATGATCGCAGGCTTTTGAAAACCAACACGATTAAAGGTTCGATGGTATTGCAGCCGTTGTTCGAGTTTTCGGGCGCTTGTGTGGGTTGCGGCGAAACGCCGTATATAAAATTGGCGTCACAGTTGTTTGGCGACCGGATGGTGGTTGCGAATGCGACCGGTTGTTCCTCGATCTACGGCGGCAATCTGCCAACCACACCGTGGACAAAAAACGCCGAAGGCCGCGGGCCGGCATGGAGCAATTCCTTATTCGAAGACAATGCGGAATTCGGCCTAGGAATGCGGATTGCCCTCGATAAACAAAACGAATACGCCAGAGAACTGTTGTCATCAGTGCGCGAGCAGTTAGGCGGCGAACTGGTTGATGCGATTCTGAACGCCGATCAGTCCGATGAAGCCGGAATTTATGAGCAGCGCGAGCGGGTTGCTGCACTAAAACAACGATTGCATTCATTAGCCGATCAGGCCGCCCAAACATTACTCCAGTTAGCGGACAGCTTGTGCAAGAAAAGCGTCTGGATTATCGGCGGTGACGGCTGGGCTTATGATATAGGTTATGGCGGTGTCGATCATGTCTTGGCCAGCGGGCGTAATGTCAATATTCTGGTTCTGGATACTGAGGTCTATTCCAATACCGGTGGACAAACTTCAAAAGCAACACCGTTGGGCGCAGTGGCAAAGTTTTCCGCCGGCGGCAAAGCGACGGCCAAAAAAGATTTGGCATTGCTGGCTATGGATTACAGTAATGTTTATGTCGCTCATGTCGCTTATGCGGGTAAGGACACACAAACCCTCAATGCGTTTTTGGAAGCGGAAGCCCACGACGGGCCGTCCATCATCATTGCTTACTCGCCCTGTATTGCACATGGCGTGGATCTATCCAACAATCATAGACAGCAAAATCTGGCGGTGAAAAGCGGACATTGGCCGTTATTTAGATTTGATCCCGGCAAGATAAAACAGGGCAAAAACCCGATGCATCTGGATTCTGCCGAACCTTCGATTCCTTACCGCGATTTCGTCAAATCCGAAACCCGTTTCAGCATGTTATGGCAAACGCATCCCGAAGCAGCCGAAAGTTTTCTGGAACAGGCGCAGCAGGATGTCAAGAATCGCTATCATTATTACAAACAACTGTCGGAGCTGGAATGGAACGAAAAAACTTCTGTTTCGGCGGTGAAAGCCCAGCTTAAAATCGACAGTATTAAGGAGACAGACAATGGTTGATTTAACGACTGATTACATAGGCCTGAAACTGGCTAATCCGTTGGTGCCGTCAGCGTCGCCGTTGAGCAAGGATGTGGATAGCGCACTTAGGCTGGAAGATGCAGGCGCGTCGGCGTTAGTGATGTA
The DNA here is from genome assembly GCA_028714175.1 of Methylococcales bacterium. Taxonomy (GTDB): domain Bacteria; phylum Pseudomonadota; class Gammaproteobacteria; order Methylococcales; family Methylomonadaceae; genus JAGXGJ01. The sequence continues at coordinate 2,404 of JAQTMV010000165.1, read as the reverse complement.
TTCGTTGTTCGAGGAAAAAATCGAAGCCGAGGAGCAGCAAATGGAGCGGTTTTTTTATCAACAGGCGATAGGGCATGGTGAAGCCGACTCGTTTCATCCGATGCCGGATACCATTCAGACCTATCAGGAACACTATCTGGAGCACCTGCAAAAACTTAAAGGTGCCCTGGAGATTCCGGTCATCGCCAGTTTGAACGGTACTTCCTTAAGCGGCTGGATTGAGTACGGCAAGCAATTGCAACAGGCGGGGGCCGATGCGCTGGAGCTGAATATCTATCATCTGGCTGCAAATGCCGAGGAAAGCGGCGACGTTGTCGAAAACCGTTATCTGGACATATTGCAGGAATTGAAACGTCACGTCAGTGTGCCTATCATCATGAAGCTTTCTTCCCAGTTCAGTTCGCCGATCCATTTTGCGAAACGTCTGGAGGCCGTCGGAGCCAATGGCATAGCGCTATTCAACCGTTTTTATCAGCCCGATATTGATCTGGAAACACTGGAAGTGCTGCCGAAACTGGAATTGTCATCTTCGTCAGAAGCGCTGTTACGCATACGCTGGACCGCATTGCTGTATGGGAGGACCAAACTTTCCCTGGCTGTAACCGGCGGTTTTCACGAGACACCGGATGTGCTTAAAGCGCTATTAGCGGGAGCCGATGTTGTGCATCTTTGCAGCGCGTTGCTAAAGCATGGCTCGGGCCGTTTAACCGAAATCCTGAAGGAGCTGGAACAGTGGCTGCTTGAGCATGAATATGATTCGATCAAGCAATTAAAAGGCAGCGTCAGCCAACAACACGCCATTGATCCCAGCGCTTATGAACGCGCCAATTATGTGCAGGTATTGGATAGTTATTCCAGTCCGGCGGGGGTGTTGAGGTAGTCTTGCAAGAGTGCCGATGCAGGACAATGTTTATAACTTTTTTATTACCATGAAGGACATGAAGATAATGAAGGGAAGAGAATTTAGTGATTTGTCGAATAAGGTGATTGGTTGCGTAATTGAAGTTCATAAAACACTCGGCCCTGGATTGCTGGAATCCACTTATCAGCAATGTCTTGCCCATGAACTTGGCATTATTCAGATTGAATTCAGAATCGAGTATCCTTTGCCGGTAAAATACAAAGGAATCCACTTGGATTGTGGTTATAGATTAGATTTGTTAGTTGAAGATGAAATTATTTTGGAATTAAAAAGTGTAGAGCAGTTGAAGGGAATCCACGAGGCACAGCTTTTGACCTATATGAAGCTGGCGAACATCAATCAAGGCTTCCTAATCAACTTTAATGTAAAACTATTGAAGCAAGGATTAAAAAGCTTTGTTTTATGAATCGTCCCAATATCACGCATGAAGTCAATACAGTAATATCTTCAAGTACTTCATGGTAAAAATAAATGACATTTTTAGAATCTGCACCCTCTTGCAAGATACTCCCAAGCTTCAATAATGAGACGGATTTCAGGTTTGATCGCCGCCGTTCCATTCGGATGCCAAAATGCCGGGCAACAAAAAGCTGTTGTCCGACCTCAGGACTGTGCGAATTTCAGCTTCATTCATCGGTTTTAAGCAAACCCGAGGAAAACCGCCAGTGCCCGGTTTACCGCCAGCATCGTCTCATCGTTCAGGCGACCGAACACCTCACCTATCTTTTTACGGGCGACCGATTGGGGTTTATCCACCATCACCTGAGAAGGCTTGGCCAGACCGCTCAGCTTAGTTGGATTCACCAGAATGCGAAATAGCGGCGCATTTCGCAACTCACTGGTCACAGGCAAAATCGTCACAGAAGGGTGCGCATCGAACAGATCGGATTGGATGATCTAGGCCGGTTGCGGTTTGCCAAGATCGCCTTGTAAGGTAACCGTCACCAGATCGCCGCGTCTCATTGCCAGCTTTCGCGGTCAGCTGCAGCCTCAAGCCAATCGGTGGATTCCTGCTCATGCGCGTCGCCTTGCAACAACAGTGACTGGCGTCGGCACTCCTCGCGAAACCCGGACGCCGCGTATCCGGAATCCAAATCTGCACCGGACGCAAGCCGGATTCCCGCAATGCCGCACGATGCTTTTGCACCCGCGCCGATGTATTTGTTGTCATGGATACCTCCATCACTTATTGTTACATGCTACGCATGGTACTCTGCTTTTCCGTTACATGCAACAGACAAGCATGAAGAGCGATTGCTCATCGGATGACAAATCGTCGCTAGTTAAGTAGGCAGGAGGAGTTAAAATTAAGTATCAATTTAATCCCAAGCTACGGAGATGGCGCTCACGGAGCGCCCTAGTGTGCCCAGCATGGGCTAGAACTTATTACCTGAAAGGAGGTAATCGGAGAGAGTAACGACAACCGTAGCGAAACGCAAGGGGGAAACCGTGAGGTTAGCCTGAAAGAAGCGCGTAGCAAAT
>JAQTMV010000164.1 GCA_028714175.1 Methylococcales bacterium | reverse complement strand
GGAATTGCGGCGATCAGAACAACAGGAAGCTGATTTTGACCGTGACCAACCTGTCGCGCGTCCTCTCTACCCGGACCGAGCTGATACCCTTGTATATGCCGGGAAAGGTACGGTTCACTGTGTTTGCTTAGCTACCGGTACACAACGTGATTTAGCGTTTCAGGGTTTCGAAGCCGATCGGAACACCTTGAAATATCGCTGTCCTACGGCGGCTTATGGCCTGGACTGCCAAGCCCAATGCCACACAGCAGGGCAATTAAATTCATACTGAGACCTTTCCCAGCAAAAGCTGATGGCACCGGCAAGAGGAACCTACGGCCTAAAAACAGGCTCCGATGAATTTTTTCGATATTCGGCACCTAAAATCGTCAAATGCCGTGTTAGTGAGCCCTCCAAAAAATAATTTTTGAGACGAAATATACGCCCTTTTTCGCCAGTGAATCTGGAAAGCGTTACAGCGCAAAGGTCTCAATAATAGCCAAGCTATCAGTCAATGTGTAACTTCCAGTATACTAATACCGGGAGGATTAAGACCTGGCGTGCAGGAACTTAACCAGGTGGATGTGATATACAACGCTGCCTGAACACCGGGTCAATCAAATTACTTTTTCAGGCTACCATTATGAATGATTATTCAGGCAAAAAACAAATACGGTACTTCATTCCCGGTATTCTTTTAGCCGGTCTTTTGGTTCTGAGCTTTATGGTACTGCGTGAGTTTTTGCTCACACTGGCATGGGCATTCATTATAGCCTATGTCATGTGGCCGCCCTACCGGTGGCTAAGACATCAGCTCAAAGACCAGGCCATTCTTAGTGCAGCGGTGATGACAGCGATTATTGCAACAGTGATCTTCCTGACCGTCTATTGGCTTGCGGCCATGTTACAAGAAGAAATCAAAATTGCTTACCAAAGCCTGGTAAGTGACTTTACTCAAGGGCCTTATCGACTGCCGGATTTTATCACCCGTATTCCGTGGCTAGGCAATTATTTGCAGGAATGGGCCGATCGGTTAAACACTGACCAGGCTGCGGTGACAGCACAATTCGCAGATTGGGCAAGGCAGTGGCTGGGTGAATTTGCCCGGTTCCTAGGCGGCATTGGACGTTACGTTCTGAAGCTGGCCGTAATTTTAGTTACCGTGTTTTTCTGCTTTCGTGATGGCAAGGAAATAATCGAGCAATTGCAACAAGGACTGGTTCGTTTTCTTGGCAAATATCAGCATGTTTACTTGCAGGCCGCAGGCAGTACCACCCGTGCTGTAGTTTATGGCCTGGTGCTTGCAGCACTGGGGCAGGGTATGCTGGCAGGATTAGGTTATGCCGTAGCAGATATCAAGGCGCCGGTGCTGTTTGGAGCGATTACGGCACTGTTGGCTCTGATTCCTATGGGAGCAACTCTGGTATGGTTCCCCATTGGCATCATGCTGATTCTTACCGATCGGCTTTGGCCCGGAATTGGACTATTACTTTGGGGGTTTCTGGTGGTCAGTACGGTAGATAATATCATCCGCCCGCTGGTTATCAGCGGCTCCAGCCAAGTGCCCTTTCTCGTGGTGATGTTCGGTGTTTTGGGTGGACTCACGACCTTCGGTGCAGTCGGCCTTTTTTTGGGCCCCGTGATACTGGCTGTTTTGCTGTCCGTATGGCAGGCATGGCTAAAGGTACAGCATGAAGAATCATCTTCAGATAGGGAAACCTGACATGCCCGGCATACTTTGTCAGCAGCAGAAGAAGAATTGCGCAAATTATGGAGGTGGATAATGACTTTAAAATGAGCGTTAATAGCTACATACTTACTAAAATATACTCAATATGAATAATTTTTTTCTGATCATTGTCGCTATATTGCTAGTCGCACTCAATGGTTTTTTTGTGGCGGCGGAGTTTGGTCTCGTTAAACTGCGCCAGACACGTATCCGCGAGATTGCTAAAACCCGAGGCTGGCGCGGACGCATTCTGGCGAAGGTACACGCAAAACTTGATGCCTATTTATCAGCCTGTCAACTGGGCATAACCCTCGCTTCGCTAGGCTTGGGCTGGGTTGGCGAACCGGCATTTGCCCGCATACTTGAGCCTTTGTTGGGCAGAATCGGGGTCACAGCGCCGGAACTAATACACGGCATCTCATTTACTTTGGCTTTTTCCATCATCTCGTTTCTGCATATCGTAGTCGGCGAGCTTGCGCCAAAGTCGCTGGCGATTCGTAATCCTGAACAGATCGGCTTATGGAGCGCCGCGCCGCTCTATGGTTTTTATTGGCTGATGTATCCAGCCATCTGGTTACTTAACTCCAGCGCTAATCTAGTCCTGCGTTTATTTCGCCTGGGCAAAGCCCACGGTCATGATGCGCATTATTCGGCAGACGAACTCAAACTTATTTTGCGCGGCAACGTCCCGGATGATCGATTTACCCGCGATGAATGGAATATTCTGGCAAAAACACTCGATTTCAGCGAACTGGAAGTATCCGATCTGATGCGCCCGATCCACGAAATCACCGCCTTGTACCGCTCCAGATCATTGCAGCAGAACCTGCAAACGGTGTTTGAAAAACGCTTCAGCCGCTACCCTTATTTTGACACTAACGGTATCGATGTGCTGGGCGTGATTCATATAAAAGATTTGTTTTTCGCTCAGCAGGAAGGCAAGCCGATTGAAGATTTGAATGAATACCTGCGGCCAATCCACTACATTTTGCCTGACACATCCGCACTGGAATTATTCCGTCATTTCCGCAAGGGAGTGGCGCATTTTGCAATCATTGGACAAATAGGACAAAAGCCGCAAGGCTTCATCACGCTTGATAATTTATTAGGGGCTATGGTCGGAGAGATCCGCGATGAGTTCCGTCAAAACATTAATGACTGGACCCGGCTCAATGACGGTACGCTGATAGTCAAGGGTAGCCTGCCAATATTCTCGCTGGAACGGATTCTGGGAATCGACGTTGAGAATGAAGAACTTGAGCTGGAGGATGAGGTCTCGATCGGCGGCCTCATTATGTCGAAACTCGGTGATATTCCGGTAGAAGGTCAAAAAATTGAATTCAATCAATTCGATATCATTGTCAAAAAAATGAACGGCCCGCGTACCATCTTTGTTCAAGTCTACCCTGATAAAATCAGCGATCTTTAGGCCCAACTTGATACAGGATATACCCGATCTGGTTTATCCCGTTCGCGAGCAGGCAAATAAACCGGTCATATGAAACTGATTTTATTCAACTAGCCCGAACTGGAAAAGAGTATTGGTGTGTTGGCATAGACCGGTAAAACAGACGGCTTACGCTTTCGGCAATGTGACACCCGTCTGCCCTTGATACTTGCCGCCTCTGTCTTTATAAGACGTCTCGCACACTTCATCGGCACCAAAAAACAGCATCTGCGCCACACCTTCATTGGCATAGATTTTTGCAGGCAGCGTCGTGGTATTGGAAAACTCAAGCGTAACATGACCTTCCCACTCGGGCTCCAGCGGCGTTACATTCACAATTATGCCGCAGCGGGCATACGTGCTTTTTCCCAGGCAAATCGTCAGCACATCGCGAGGAATGCGGAAGAACTCAACAGTTCGCGCCAAAGCAAACGAATTGGGAGGGATGATGCAAACATCGGACTTAACATCAACAAAGCTGTTTGAATCAAAATCTTTGGGGTCAACGATAGCAGAATTGATATTGGTAAAAATCTTGAATTCATCCGAACACCGCACATCATAACCATAGCTTGATGTGCCGTAGGAAATCACACGGCCTTGTTCGGAATCCCTGACCTGACCGCTTTCAAACGGCTCAATCATACCGTGCTGTTCCGCCATCCGGCGTATCCATTTATCCGACTTAATACTCATGAAGGTTTAATATCCAGTGTGTTAAAATTTTTAATTTTGACATAGAGATGAATCAGGCTCAAGGCGAAGCTGCTATTTCCCCCTTGCGCCTTGTACCCGCTTTTCAAGTCTTTTGCACCACAATATTAGGGAACCGGGTACTGAAATCCTTGGTTTTTAATGCCAGTCTAGCCGCGGTCTTACGCGCGATTTCCTTGTAAATCTGGGCTACGCGTCCTTCAGGATCTGCAACAACAGTTGGTCTACCGGAATCTGCGTATTTGCGAATGTTAATGTCCAACGGCAATGAACCCAGAAAATCCACTTTATTTTTCCGGGCCATCGCAACACCGCCACCTTCGCCAAAAATGGCTTCTTCGTGTCCACAGGCACTGCAAATATGCAAACTCATGTTTTCAACAACACCCAGCACCGGCACATTGACTTTTTCAAACATGCCCAGCCCTCGCTGGGCGTCAATCAAAGCGATATCCTGCGGCGTCGTGACAATAATCGCACCACTGACAGGAATCTGTTGTGACAACGTCAGTTGAATATCACCTGTCCCCGGCGGTAAATCGACAATCAAGTAATCGACATCAAGCCAGTTGGTATCTTTCAGCAATTGCTGCAAGGCATTCGTTGCCATCGGACCGCGCCAGATCATCGGCTGATCCGCATCAATCAGATAGCCTATAGACATGGTTTGTATGCCGTAAGCGATCTTGGGCATCATGGTTTTGTTATCTTCACTGGCCGGATAACCGGACAATCCCAGCATGGTAGGAATACTGGGACCATAAATATCCGCATCGAGTATGCCTACAGTCGCGCCTTCTGCTGCCAGCGCCAGCGCCAGATTCACAGCCGTCGTTGATTTACCGACGCCGCCTTTACCGGAGGCCACGGCAATAATATTTTTCACATTAGGCTGAGGTTTTAACGCCTGCTGCACCGCATGAGAAATAATTTTTACAGTCACATCGACAAAAACGCTGCCTATGCCCGTTAATGCTTGCAAATGCTGTTTAACAGCGCTTGCCAAATCATCAATAGTGCTTTTTGCCGGATAACCCAGTTCCAGTTTCACACTAACGTTTGCGCCATCAATAGTAATCACTTTAACCGATTTCGCGGAAACCAGATCGACGCCATGATTGGGGTCGATAAATGTTTTTAGCAGATTTTCTACATCCGCCATTTCAATGCTTGACATGATTGTTCCAGATTAATTGAAGATAAATACCAAATGATTTGATCAGAATATAAGGCATAAGCAGATTTTTCAATAGCATTCATTTGTTGGTTCTATTTTGTCAGTTTAATGAGTAAGCTCGTCATACCCGCCGGGAAGCGGGTATCCAGTGCCATGGATGGTGAGTTCAAATCCATCCAAGGAGCCTGGATTCGCTTACTCAGTCGCGGATTCGGCAATACATGCCGGAATAATGGTCTCAAAAAATAGTGATCATTTAATATGACAAAGTAGAATTAGCGCACCAGTATTCTGTAGCGCAGACCATTATTATGCGATAATTTAAGTCTTGTTTGTCTTCATATTACGTGAACTTTTACACCATGTCAGATAGAAAAATTCTTGTCACCAGCGCCCTGCCCTACGCCAACGGTCCTATACATATCGGGCACATGCTGGAGTATATTCAAACCGATATTTGGGTGCGTTTTCAGAAACAACGGGGTCACCGCTGTTATTTTGTTTGCGCAGATGATGCCCACGGTACGCCGATTATGCTCAAAGCAGATCGCGAAGGCATCAGTCCCGAACAACTGATTGCCCAGGTCGGCAAGGAACATCTGATTGATTTTACCGAATTTGGCGTCGCCTTTGATAAATATCACAGCACCCATTCCGAAGAAAACAAGCAACTTTCATCATTGATCTACGAACGCCTGCGTGATTCCGGCCATATCAGCTCACGCACGATTACCCAAGCCTACGACCCTGTCAAGAACATGTTTTTGCCGGATCGTTTCATTAAAGGCGACTGTCCCAAATGCGGCGCGGCTGATCAATACGGCGATGGCTGTGAAGCGTGCGGCGCGACCTATTCGCCCACCGAACTGAAAAACGCCGTCTCCGCTATTTCCGGTGAAAAACCCATTGAAAAGGACTCCGTGCATTACTTTTTCAATCTGGCTGATTTTACCGGAATGCTGCGCGACTGGACTAGCGCAGGTCATTTGCAGGCAGAAGTTCGCAACAAGCTGGCAGAATGGCTGGAAAGCGGATTACAGCAATGGGACATAAGCCGTGATGCGCCCTATTTCGGTTTTGAAATTCCCGATGCACCGGGCAAATATTTTTATGTCTGGCTGGATGCGCCCATCGGTTATATGGCGAGCTTTAAAAATCTGTGCGCCAGGCAAGGCCTGGATTTTGATGAATTCTGGGCGACAGACAGTGACGCGGAGTTGTACCATTTCATCGGCAAAGACATCATTTATTTTCACGCCTTATTCTGGCCGGCGATGTTGAGCGGCGCTCATTTCAGAACACCCAGCGCGATTTTTGCTCATGGTTTTTTAACCGTGAATGGCGAAAAAATGTCCAAGTCACGCGGTACCTTCATTACCGCCAGAACCTATCTGGAGCATTTGAATCCTGAATACCTGCGTTATTATTTTGCCGCAAAACTCAATGCGGGTGTTGATGATATTGACCTTAATTTTGACGATTTCAGCCAGCGTGTCAACGCTGACCTGGTGGGAAAAGTAGTTAACATCGCCAGCCGATGCAGCGGTTTTATTGCCAAACGCTTTGCTAACGTGTTATCGGCAAATTGTTCCGAACCCGCGCTATTTCAGGATTTTATCAACGCCAACAAAACCATTGCCGACTTCTATGAAACCCGCGAGTTTGGTAAAGCCATGCGTGAAATCATGGCGCTGGCCGATAAAGCCAATCACTATATTGATGAGAAAAAACCCTGGCTGCTTGCCAAGGAAAACGGTAAAGATGCGGAACTGCACGACGTTTGTTCGATGGGACTCAACCTGTTCCGCTTATTGGCCGCTTACCTTAAGCCTGTAACGCCTGTCCTGGCAAAAAATGCCGAACATTTCTTAAACAGCCAAGTGGACGGCTGGATTGATGCATTACAGCCATTAACCAGCCATGCCATTAATGACTTCAGCCCTTTAATGACCCGTGTTGAAGCCGATAAAATCGTTGCGATTGTAGAAGCCTCTAAAGAAAACCTGGAAAAAACCGCCGATAAACCGAAAGTAAAAAAGTTTGAACCGATAGCCCCGGCTATCGAATTTGACGATTTTGCCAAACTGGACTTGCGAATCGCCAAAATTGTCAAAGCCGATCACGTTGAAGGCGCCGATAAATTATTGCAACTCACCGTTGATATAGGCGATGAAACCCGCAATATCTTCGCCGGCATTAAATCCGCTTATGCGCCGGAAGAGTTGGAAGGCAAATTGACGCTGGTTATCGCCAATCTCGCTCCTAGAAAAATGCGTTTCGGCCTGTCAGAAGGCATGGTGCTGGCCGCAGGACCCGGCGGCAAGGATATTTGGCTGTTAAGCCCGGATGAGGGCGCGGTTGCCGGAATGCGCGTAAAATAGCATTAATGTGCAATTAAGGTATAATTTATATATTCATGTACTCGTTCGAATTTGATGACAAGAAAAGTCAGGCTAACCTGAAAAAGCATGGCATTGACTTCATCGATGCTCAGCGTCTCTGGGACGATCCTGACTTCGTTGAATGAAATCCAAGCCAGATCGACAGATGAACCTCGTTCCTTGGTGATCGGTTCTATCGAAGATAAGGTCTGGTCAGCCGTCATCACCTATCGTAGCGAGATGATCCGTATTATCTCAGTCAGAAGGTCGCGTAAACTGGAGGTGGCAATTTATGAAGGCTAAAGCTTTTGATAAAAAATTTGATGACGATGAAGTTGATATCATTGATCTTGATTTATCAACCGCCAAGCGTCCTAACCAGGCTCAAAAGTGGGTGAATGTGGATTTTCCAGCCTGGATGATTGACTCGCTTGACAAAGAGGCGAGCCGGGTAGGTGTTACCCGTCAGTCAATCATCAAGGTATGGCTGGCTGAGCGACTGGAAGAAGTTGCTGCTAACAAAGAATTGCAGCGGACAAGCCGCTGAATGCAGTGTTGGACGGCCACGAATTCTTTTCTCAATGAAGGTCTAAATATATGAATACTATTGAAATTACCGGAATGAGCAAAGTTGAAAGGCTCCAAACCATGGAGGCCATCTGGGATTCTCTTATCCATGAGGATTCAGAAATCGAATCACCTGAATGGCATCAGAATATTCTTGCAGCCAGAAAACTGAAAATTGAAGAAGGCAAAGCCGAATTTCGCTCTATTGAAGAGCCAAGATCAAAACGGGGCAAATGAATATTAAATGTATTCAAATACTCTCCGATGCCGAAAATGACAGAAGGCATGGTGCTGGCCGCAGGACCCGGCGGTAAGGTTATTTGGTTGTTAACCCCGGATCAGGGTGTGGTTGCCGGGATGCGGATAAAATAGTGTTAATGCGGATTTTCATCTGTGGCATTAATCGCGAAAGATGTGCCTCCCTCCTCAGCCCATATAGATCTCATTTTGTATTGAAAGAGGCTACCTCTTGCAAATCTAAATCAGAGGTTTAATATTAACCTTAAGCAAATAAAATTTATCAGACAAGGTAAACGATATGCACCAGAATCAATACGGTCAACGTAGTGCTTAATTGCGTTAATAGTTGTCAGACAAAAAATACTTTATTAATTAGGATGCCTAACTCAACTGAATCAGCTGTAAAATCACGCGCTGAAGCCGTTAAGGTTTCGCGCACATTTGACTGGATGATCACTTTTACATTGTTCTTCGTCATTCTTGGCGGTTATCATATTCACTATATGTTGACTGGCGGTGACTGGGATTTCTGGAGTGACTGGAAAGATAGACGTCTATGGGTAACTGTAGCTCCAATCGTTTCAATCACTTTCCCTGCCGCTGTTCAAGCAATACTCTGGTATCGCTATCGTCTACCTTTCGGTGCGGTTCTTTGTATTTTAGGTCTGCTCTTGGGTGAGTGGGTCAACAGATATTTGAACTTCTGGGGTTGGACATATTTCCCAGTAAATTTCTGCTTCCCATCAAATCTGATGCCTGGCGCTATCGTACTTGATGTTATATTAATGTTGTCAAACAGCATGATATTAACTGCGGTTATTGGTGGGTTGGCATGGGGTCTGTTGTTCTATCCAGGTAATTGGCCAATCATTGCTCCATTACATGTTCCTGTTGAATACAATGGCATGATGATGACACTGGCTGACTTACAAGGTTACCACTATGTTAGAACGGGTACTCCTGAATACATTAGAATGGTTGAAAAAGGTACACTGAGAACTTTTGGTAAAGACGTTGCTCCAGTATCAGCGTTCTTCTCTGGTTTCGTGAGCATCATAATATACTTCTTGTGGCATTTCTTCGGTGAATGGTTTGGAAGCACCAGTTTTGTGGAGACATCGCACAATAATGTCCTTACTTACCATTCTCCACGACCATCTAAACCGCCGCCACCCCCGCCGCCAAAGGACTAAAGCTATGACCGATATAAAAAACAATGATTATTTATGGCAACGCCGCTATGACGTAAAAGTTCGTGCATTAATGAACAGGATGTATTACCAAGAGCGCCAGCGCATTTTCGAGTGGCGCGAGGGTTTCATCAAGGCTGCTTCAATACTAGCTGGCTCTATTGCTTTTGCGAATGTCACCGACCCCGAGATTATCAAATGGTGTGCTGTTTTCATCACCGCCGCCAGCACGTTTTCATTAGTATTTGGCTATGGCAATAAAGCTCGCGACAGTGTAAAACGTAGCGCGGAATGGGCGCAGCTTGAGAGAGATATTGAGCAAGTCGGAGAACGTGATTTTACAGAGGAGAATATCAATCAATGGTTCGCTCGCGCCAATGATATAGAAGCAGGTGAACCCGCAGCACATCGCATCTTGCTTGAGCGGTCCTATGAACGTGCGGTTGAGATATTGGGTGGCGAAGCTGAAATCAAGTTTAATTGTTTTAAACGCCATTTTCCGCCTATTATGGTTCCGTAAAATAAGCCAACGCCGTAGCGCGTAAAGTGTATAAACGAAGCTTCATCCACCAATTGGGGTTGCTATCATTCACACTGTATTTACCGGCAACCTTATATAACTTAACATCATTTGTCTCATCATGTAATGCTGCGCTCAGGGCCGTAGAGTGTATAAGCTAAAGCGTCATACACCAAATTGGGGTTGCTATCATTCACACTGTATTTACCTGCAACCTTGTGTAACTTAACATCATTTATCTCATCATGTAATGCTGCATTCAGTGCGTAGGGTGAGCTGAACGCAGGGAAGCGCATCGTTCGCGATTGATGCACTTCGTTCCTCAGAGCATCCTACACTACGGACTGGCTACACTACCAAACTATCCTTAACGGAAAAACGGGGTCAGGTCTTGCGCTGTGCAGTTGCCCTGAACAGTGGGAAGTGACCACAAATTAGATAATTGACATGAAGCGCAAAGTTTATATTGAAACCTCCATCATCAGCTATCTAACAGCTCGTCCAAGCAAGACGATTCTTGGAGCGGCCCACCAACAGCTTACGCAGTCATGGTGGGAAAGACGTTTCGAATATGACCTTTTGGTTTCCCAGTCAGTTTGGCAAGAATGCGCGGCAGGAGACCCCGATGCTGCCCAAAGGAGGATGGCGGCGCTTGAAGGACTGGATGTACTCGCAGTGACGGAAGAGATAATTGGCCTTGCCGAAGCATTCATCGCTGAGCGTCTCATCCCAGTCAAAGCAATTGAAGATGCCCTACATATTGCTATCGCCACTTTACACCATGTAGACTTTTTGCTCACATGGAATTGTCGGCACATAGCCAACCCCGTGATTCAAGAAGGCATCGCCGAATATCTTGAACAACAAGGTTTATTCTTGCCGATTATCTGCACCCCCGAAGAACTTCTTGGAGGCCAAAACGATGAATGACGAAATTATTACGGAAGTGCGCGCCATCAAAGACGCTATCGGAGCGAAATTCAACTATGATCTTCGCGCCTTATTCGAGGACATCAAGCGCGGTGAAGCCGAGCTTGAGGCCAAGGGAGTCCACTTGATCCCGCCTCCACCCAATCCCGCCAAATTGCCTAACGAATAAGGTTAGATTGTGCGAGCGATAGCGAGCCACAATCTGAACCGGTTGTTGGACAAGCCCGGTGGTAGTCGGAAGGCAGACTTTATTATAAGAAAATATCTTTTCGGATTTTGTTG
>JAQTMV010000163.1 GCA_028714175.1 Methylococcales bacterium | reverse complement strand
CTCTCTAGGAATCAAGAAGTCGTTGTGTGCGTGCAAAGCGAGCGGTTTTGAAAAGCCCGGTGCGATAATTCCGCACGCCGGGACTTGTGAGGGGGCAGTCGGGTAACTGGCTGTTCTACCTTGATATCGATTGCATTTTTCGGTCCAGGCTTTAACGGCAATGGGTTCTGTTTTATAGACGGTGGTATTCATGATAGTTATCCAGTAGGATTTGTTTATTTTCAAATACAAGTCGTTCGATTTCGCGTAAATCATGAGGTGCTATACCGCGATTGTTTGCTAAAACAACCGGTTCAAGCCAAAACTTTCATTCTCCATCCGAGCAGCACACATGGATATGCGGCGGTTCATTGCCTTCGTTTGAATAGAAGTGAAAACGAAAGTTTGCGATTATCAAAATGGTTGGCATAGCTTGTGAATTAACATGAGTGTAGTAAATTTTGGGTCAATCAATGCACAGTCGATGGGATCAGGGTCAAAACTCCGATTATGGCGGATTGCCTAACGGCGAATCCACCCTACAGCTCTATCGAAATGAAAAAAGCTTGCAAAAATGAGGAGTCCGTATATAGAGCTAACCGGGCGCTGCCCGGAAAGCTAAAAACAATATCGCATTATAATCGCGCTCCGGTTGAGCGCAATGTCAGCATTTATTTTTACTCTGCCCCCCAATTATTTATTATTCACTCTGACCCCAATTATTCCCAGTTATTCCTACCTAGCTGTTTTACACTACGATCTTTTTCCTAAACTTGGTAAACCACCTTGGACAAAGCCGGTAAATTTACTACCTCTATCTGCGCCAAAATCAACTTTATGACACCTCTTATTGCCAGCTTTTGATTTGGCTATTTCTTTACCCCTATTGATCAGGATCTCTCTTACTTTTTTAATTTGAATAAGCTCTTCAAATACTGCTAACTCATTTTCCCCATGGATTTTTTGGAGTTGGTCAAGTTTTTTCTCTATTACCGCCATTGTGATTAATTCTTTTTTGTCTTCATCAGTTAATCTTTTTTTGTTTCTTAAAGTCTTAAAATAAATCCTTAATGCCCTTTCTTTATTGTCCACCCGGCGTGCACGGCAAAAATCACAAAACCTAGGTGGATTTTCCCAACTACCCAAAATATATATCGTACCCACGAGACATTCAGGGCATTTTAATTTAATCCATTGAAGTTTTTCAGAGTGTTCTTGAAGGGATGTGCCGATATTTTTAAGCATCATGGAATTTCCACTAAAAATGTAATTTACAACTAACAATAAACCTGAGCGCCTTACTGTATTGGCACCATGATTGAATGATTAATAATTTCCTTTCTAAGTAGATCTTGTGCTTTTCGAAACAATTCTTTGTTCGCATGACTGTTTAACCAACGCGACGATCCGGAAGTATGTGGAAAAAAGATGATTGTTTTTCCTTCCCATGACTCCTTCGTGCCTACAAACTTCTCTAGCTTTCCTTCAGACGCTGGGCGGTCTTGTAAACGAAGATAGGCTTTCAGAGGAAAACCGCCGAGTGTAACGATAATTTTGGGTTCCGCCAATTCAATTTGGCGCGAAAGGAATGACTGACAGTTCATCACCATAGATATAGGAGGAACCTCATCCTCTACTCTAAAGCCTTCTCGTTTTTTGCTTTTTACTTGCTTCCGTCCTGGATAACACTTAACTACTGCAGAAGACCAAACATACTCATCAAAATTACTTATTCCAATATCTTGAAATATTTTTCTAATATCCTGACCACCTTGTCCTTGAAAAGGCTTGCCAGTTTGATATTCATGTATACCTGGCGCCTGTCCAATGAGCATAATTGGCTTTTTCTTGATTCCAGAAACTATGGGTTTTGGAACTACGCGTTCATCATTTAAGCTCGGGTCTACCTTTTTTTCTTTCAGAATTGATTCGCATCTTCTGCACGATTGAAGTTTATCGTCAAATTGTTGATATTTATTATCCATTGCCTTTCCTTTTTTTGCTTAACCATATTTGTTTACCTATCAACTCATAAAATTCACGGCAAACAACAACCCTAAACCCTAGCCACCGCAAACGCCCTAATCTTCTCAACCAAAAGCTTCAACTCCCCAGTTTCCACTTCCGACTCGCCCATCAAAACCGCCAACAACTCGTCATCTTCCAGTTCCAGCAACTCAACAAACAGCTCTTTTTCTTCATCATCGGCCACCAAATATCCCGTTTCCAGATAGCTCTGCAATAGCAAATCCAGTTCTTTGGTTCCGCGTCTGCATTGCCATCGTAATCTGGCGAGTTGATCCATTAACCCAGTTTTCTTTGAACTAACAGTTTTTTGGTTTCGGCGATGGCTTTGGCCGGATTCAGGTCTTTGGGGCAGGTGTCTGTGCAGTTCATGATGGTATGGCAGCGGTACAATTTAAACGGGTCTTCCAAATCATCAAGGCGTTCTCCGGTATTTTCGTCACGGCTATCCACCAGCCAGCGATAGGCTTGTAATAACACAGCGGGGCCCAAATAACGCTCACTGTTCCACCAGTAGCTGGGGCAACTGGTCGAGCAACAGGCGCATAGTATACAATCATAGAGTCCATCCAGTTTTGCCCGGTCTTCCTTGCTTTGCAGACGTTCCGTATCCGCGGGTGGCGGGGTTTGCGTTTCTATCCAGGGCTTGATTGAGGCATATTGGGCAAAAAAATGCGTCATGTCAGGTACCAAATCCTTAATAACCTGCATATGCGGGAGAGGAAAAATCTTGATGGTGCCGGAATAGGAATCTATGGCCTTGGTACAGGCCAGCGTATTTTTACCATTGATGGCCATCGCGCAGGAACCGCAGACACCCTCACGACACGAGCGCCTGAAGGTTAACGTGCTGTCGATTTCATTTTTAATTTTCAGGATGGCGTCAAGCACCATGGTGCCGCAGTTATCTTTGTCAAGCTCATAAATATCAATGCGCGGATTTTCGCCGGATTCGGGATCCCAACGATAGACTTCAAAACGGCGGATGTTTTTTGTACCTGCTGGCGCTTTAAAGGTTTTGCCTTCGGTTAACACCGAGTTTTTTGGCAAGGTGAACTCAGCCATTAGTAAACCCTCTCTTTGGGTGGAATAACTTCAACTTCGTCTGTTAGCGTATATAAGTGCACGGGCCGATAATCGATTTTAATTTTATCGTCAACCAACCACGTCAACGTGTGTTTCAACCAGTTGGTATCATCACGCTTCGGATAATCTTCCCGCGCATGTCCGCCACGGCTTTCTTGCCGATTTCCTGCTGCATTAATCGCTACCATTGCCTGACTGAGAAGGTTATCAAGTTCCAGAGTTTCAACCAGATCGGTATTCCAGATCATGGATTTATCGACAACCTTGACATCGGCAAAGGTTTTTTTAACTTCGGCCATCGCTTGAATGCCCTCATCCAGTGTCGATTTGGTTCTGAATACTGCCGCTTTGGTTTGCATGATTTTCTGCATATCCAGCCGGATATCTGAAGTACTGCGGCTGCCATTGGCATTACGAATTTTATCAAAACGGGCCAGAGCTTTATCACAGGCAGTCTGAGCCAGTGGTTTTTGCGCCGTTCCGGTTTTGATGAGTTCTGCGCAACGTATGGCCGCAGATCGGCCGAATACGACTAAGTCAAGCAACGAGTTTGATCCTAGACGATTTGCGCCGTGGACCGAAACGCATGCGGCTTCACCAATAGCCATCAAGCCCGGCACGACTTTATCGGGATTATCGCCATCCAGTGTTACCACTTCGGCTTTATAGTTGGTGGGAATACCGCCCATGTTGTAATGTGCGGTTGGTAACACTGGAATCGGTTCTTTGGTAACATCAACTCCGGCAAA
The DNA here is from genome assembly GCA_028714175.1 of Methylococcales bacterium. Taxonomy (GTDB): domain Bacteria; phylum Pseudomonadota; class Gammaproteobacteria; order Methylococcales; family Methylomonadaceae; genus JAGXGJ01. Next base: position 7,388 of record JAQTMV010000163.1, on the reverse strand, counting down.
AATTCGGGAGGTTTCGGCAATACCGGGCAAGCGTTCGTGAATAATCGCAGGGTCCAGGTGTTCGATGTGCAAATAAATATGATCTTTCAGTTTGCCGACACCGCGCCCTTCGTGAATTTCAATCGTCATGGCACGACTGACTACATCGCGTGAGGCCAAATCTTTGGCAGATGGCGCATATCTTTCCATGAAACGCTCACCTTCCGAATTGGTCAGATAACCGCCCTCCCCTCTGACGCCTTCGGTAATCAAGCAGCCTGAGCCATAAATACCGGTCGGGTGAAACTGGATAAATTCCATATCCTGTAATGGCAGACCGGCGCGCAACACCATCGCATTGCCATCACCCGTTACCGTATGGGCCGAAGTACAGGAAAAATAGGTGCGCCCATAACCGCCTGTTGCCAGGACAGTGACATGGGCTTTGAATAAATGCAGCGAGCCATCATCAAGACACCACGCCAGCACGCCCCTGCATTCGCCATCTTCCATAATCAAATCGAGCACAATGTATTCAACAAAGAATTCGGCATTATGCTTTAACGCCTGTTGATACAAGGTATGCAAAATCGCATGCCCGGTTTTATCCGCCGCCGCACAAGTGCGCTGCGCCTGCCCTTTGCCATAATGAGTGGTCATACCGCCAAACGCGCGTTGATAAATTTTGCCTTCGGGGGTTCTGGAAAAAGGCACGCCGTAATGTTCCAGTTCGATAACCGCAGCCTTGGCTTCACGGCACATATATTCAATGGCATCCTGGTCGCCCAACCAGTCAGAGCCCTTGACGGTATCGTACATGTGAAAACGCCAGTCATCTTCACCCATATTGCCTAACGCAGCGCTAATGCCGCCTTGTGCAGCAACCGTATGGCTGCGCGTCGGAAATACTTTAGTGATACAGGCGGTTTTCAAGCCTTTTTCTGCCATGCCGAACGTGGCTCTAAGGCCTGCGCCGCCCGCGCCAACCACAACAACATCATAAGAATGTTCAATAATTTTATAATCTGCCGACATAAGTCATCCTATTAATAGTGTACGAAACACCGCAATCAACGCCGTCAGCGCCAGCAACAGAAAACTCAGGTTTACCGTCCAGACAGCAACGATTTTGATGCCTTCAGCGGCAATATAATCTTCAATAACCACCTGCAAACCCAGCGCAGCGTGATAAAAAGCTGCAAGGATCCACGCCGTTATGCAAACGGTATTAACAGGCGCTACTAACCACTCTACCGTTTGCTGATAAGGCGCGTTTAAGCTCAAATCAAGAAAAGTGATTAACCAAAAAGATAAAGGAATCAATGCCGCCGCAGTAATGCGCTGCATCCACCAATGAAAGGTTCCGGTTTTTGCAGAACCCAGTCCGCGAACCTTGGCTAAAGGCGTTCTATAATCCATAACTAACCCTTTGAAACAAATATAAGAGTAACCAAAGTGAGCACTAATGAAGCTGCCAATTCAATTATTGCATAGCGATTTAACGTGTCCCGTTCAAAACTATTGCCTGCATCCCAAATCAAATGCCGGACGCCATGACATAAATGAAAAAAAAGCGCATATATAAAGCCCCAGTAAATCAACCTCACCAGCCATAAATCCGTTAAAACCTGCATAGCCCTGTATGTTACTGCCCCATCTGCAATTGACGATACGATACAAACAAAAAAAATCAATCCGACGGATAACAGCGCACCGGTCGTGCGGTGGCAAATGGAAATAATACCTGTTAATGGCAGTTTATAGATTTGGAGATGCGGAGAAATTGGTCTGCTATTATTCGTAAACATGTTGTTATCCTGTCGTTTAGTTTGATCAAAAATCGATACAACGGCCATTTTTTTCCCAATCGCCATAGCGAGTAGGCTCAGGCCCTTTTATCCCGCCTGTTTCTTCAATAAGCTGCCGGGTAGAAACCGTATCGGGCGTTGGCTGTTCTTGTTGAATAATTTCTTGTGTCATTTTCTCTGTGTGCATGGCTGTTCAATCTTCTTTTGATAAATCTGAAATGTAAGCGTTTAAAGATAACGATTATTGATCTAATTTGTTTTCCAAAACCACCCCAATATTTGTATTGAAATGCCTGATTGTAAAACAACCTTGGGTGGATAGTTACATTTTTAAAATTTAATCACGTTCTTTTTGGGTTATATTTCCATTATGATCCACTATAACACTCCAGTCATTGCCAGATGCGTTAACGGTTAAATCATATTCTTCGCCAACACCATTAGGGTTTACCACTAATATCGCGTCTTTAATGGTATAAGTATCAAAGGCGGCCTTCAAATTATCATAGGCAACAGAGGGCATCATATTGGACCCATGAATATTATTGCCATTAACAAAAAAACGGCCATTATCTCTATATAGTTCAATTATCTTTTCCTTATCCTTTTCCTCTTTAAAAGTAATTTCGTATAAGGATTGCTTAAAATGGATTTTCTTTTCTGCGGAAATATCTATAGCATTCGGATGTCTTTTATAAACTTGATCCATTATTTGGGGAGGAATTGCGTCCTTACCCAAAACTTCAGCATTAGTGGAAACTGAAGATAGCGCGGTTAATAAAAAACCCAGAATTAAAAAATAGTCACGCATAGCTTTGTTTACCTGTATGTGATTGTTAAAAAAGATGATTATTATATAGCGCAAACATTTTATAGTGCTCCCTTCAAAGTTGATGCTCATAGAAGTTTGGAACTATGAACTATAAATCAGGTAAAATTGATCGCATTGATTGTATTTCTCGATCGAATTCCGGTTATAACCCTAACGACAGGAGAAGTACGAGACATTGCTTGCATCAGGTCATCCGAGGCGTTTCAAAATGCACTATGTTACTCGCCCCGAGTCGGACTTTCCAACTTTTCTGACTCTATACTCAGGACTAACGGTATCGTTGCTTCAAGTGATTAAATTATTTTATGCGCGTTATTTACCAAATACGGAGAAATATAAAATGAAGCCGCACGAGTTAATTAAAGTCTGGGATCTTCCGCTTAGAATTTTCCATTGGTTACTGGTTGCCGGATTTTTTGTCGCATACCTGACTGAAGATGAGTTATTAACAATTCATGTTTGGGCGGGTTATCTGGTATCCGGATTGTTACTGTTCAGATTAATCTGGGGGTTTATCGGCAATGAACACGCCCGCTTCTCAAATTTTTTATGTAGCCCTGTCAAGTCAGTTGTCTATGTTAAGGATGTTATCGCATTAAAATCAAAACGTTATATTGGCCATAATCCGGCCGGTGCGCTCATGATTATGTTGTTATTGATCAGTCTCTTGATGACATCCATCACTGGGTTTATTGTCTACGGCGCAGACCAGGGCGCAGGGCCGTTAGCGATTATGGCAGGATCACGTTATGAAAAAATTTGGGAAGAAGTACATGAATTCTTTGCCAACTTTACGCTGTTACTGGTATTTGTACATATCGCAGGCGTAGCCGTTGAAAGCTATATACACCGCGAAAATCTGGCAAAATCAATGTGGCATGGGTACAAAAAAATAACGACAAACACAAGGTTCAAGTCTCAAGGTTAAACAAGGCTTGCACCTGGATTCTTATTTTAAACCCATGTCTAACATAGTCAAAACACAGCAATCTACAACAACAGAATACATCATTGCCGTCTTGAGCCTGCTCGGCATTGGCAGTTATCTGATACTAAGATATGCTCTCGATAATGGTCATCAAGTCTATACACTTGCATTAAATGCCAGTTTAACTTCAGCCGTCGCCGGCATCTATCAGGGACACACGAGTTTCCTCATTGCGCCAGTGCAACTGCCGCTGCTTGCGGTTTTGGCGATGGGCGGTATTCCGTTGATTTATCAGCTGATCAGAAAATTTTTTCAGGGTGATTTTGGCGCTGATTTACTGGCCGGCATATCCATTGTAACTGCGGTTTTCCTTGATGAATACCTGGCCGGAAGTTTAGTGGTATTAATGCTTTCCGGTGGCGCTGTACTGGAACACTATGCTGTACGCAGGGCCTCATCAGTGCTTGAAGCCTTAGCCAAGCGGATGCCGTCTGTAGCGCATAGAAAATCGGCCGATAAACTAACCGATATTACAACTGAACAGGTTACTATTGGCGATACCTTATTGATACTTCCGCATGAAATCTGCCCCGTTGATGGCACCGTACTGGAAGGCACCGGTACGATGGATGAATCCTATTTGACCGGCGAACCTTATATGATGTCGAAAACCAGCGGTTCTCAGGTGATGTCCGGTGCTATTAACGGTGATAGTGCGTTAACCATACGCGCAGATAAACTGGCTGTTGATTCCCGTTATGCAAAAATCATGGAAGTCATGCGTTCTTCAGAGCAATATCGCCCAAATATCAGACGCTTGGGCGATCAATTGGGTGCACTTTACACGCCGCTGGCCGTAACTATAGCACTGATGGCCTGGGCAATAAGTGCTGATGTGGTGCGGTTTCTGGCGGTATTGGTGATTGCTACCCCCTGCCCTTTGCTGATTGGCATACCGGTGACGATTATCAGCTCTATTTCATTGGCTGCGCGTCGTGAAATCATCATCAAAAATCCGGCCATTCTGGAAACCATAGGTACTTGCCGCACTGCAATTTTTGATAAAACCGGCACGCTGACTTATGGACGTCCCTCGCTGACTGCATTGATTCCAGGAAAAAACCATAACAAGCAGGACGTATTAAAACTGATTGCCAGTCTGGAACGTTATTCCAAACACCCGCTCTCCAGCGCAATCCTCAAAGCAGCAGAACAAGCCGACTTATCTTTATTAAGCGTTACCAATATCACCGAAATGCCGGGAGAAGGTCTAAAAGGGCTTGTTGCCGGCAAGCGAGTACAAATTACCAGTCGCAAGCAATTTGTTGAACAACATCACCCTGCTGTTGAAGCAGACTTGCCCCCGATCAGCGGGGGACTTGAGTGCATCGTCCTGATTAATGACATCTACGCTGCAACGCTGGAATTTCGGGATGAAGTACGCACTGACAGTTCATCATTTATCAATCACTTGCGACCCAGTCATCTGTTTGACCGGGTGATGCTGGTATCGGGAGATAGAGAATCCGAAGTCCGTTTTCTGGCCGAACAAGTGGGTATAAAACATGTTTATTTCAGCCAAAGCCCGGAACAGAAACTGGAATTGGTACGTAAAGAAACCAAAGCAGCAAAAACTGTATATCTGGGTGACGGCATTAATGACGCACCGGCATTAACCGCTGCGACTATCGGCATAGCCTTTGGTCAGAATAGCGATATTACCGGCGAATCAGCGGATGCCGTCATCATGGACAGTTCGCTGCTAAAAGTCGATGAACTTTTTCATATCGGCGCACGCATGCGCAAAATTGCCTTGCAAAGTGCGATAGGCGGTATGGCATTAAGCTTGATCGGTATGGTATTCGCCGGCTTGGGTTATCTTACGCCGGTAGCCGGAGCCATTACCCAGGAAATTATTGATGTTTTTGCTGTTGTAAATGCATTAAGAGCAGCAATTCCACCGAAAACGCTTTCTGATTTTTGATAAAAACGAAATCAATTCATTCATTTACGCCGCTTCGCTCTGATTCTCAAACAACAGCTACTATTATCCAATGTTACATTATCGACAAGATTACAGATAAACTTTGCCATAGTTATTTGTTTTCACCAGTACAACCTCTCGTACGCTCAATAATTAAAACAGCTATTAACCCCCGGAATAAGGACGGATAACCATGCGCCTGCTGCTCATTGAAGTAGACGGCTTTAAAGCAGGCGCCGATGATTATCTTGGCAAGCCCTTTCATATGGAAGAATTACTGACGCGCATTAACGCTCTGCTCCACCGCGTCCATCAATATTCTGGGGCGAACTACAGGTTGGCGGTTTAAAACCGGATGAAGATAGTCAACAGGCCAACACCGAAACAGGTGATGTTTACAAACTCACCGGTATTGAATTCAAATTATTACGTTGTTTTTCCTTGCACTCTGGACAGGTTTTGAGCAAATCCACATTAAAGGAGCACATCTACAATATATGCTGGAACTGATCGGAAACCTGCTTGATAATGCCTGTAAATGGGCTAAATCTGGACCTTCAACAGAGTCTGATCGCACCTGCTGCCCAGGTCGCCACGACGGCCGTGCTCAGTCTCCAGGACGTGCACTCCGGGATCTAAACAGGACGATTGCGTGGCTCGCTCGATCTCTACAAGGCGAACGAGACAGAGACCATCATGATGGAAGGTCGCGAAATTCAACTCGAGATCGACGAGATGACCCCGATCGCCGCCCAACTCGCCGGGTCGCCCATCTGGAAGCAGGAGCTGTGGGGCTTCTTCGGGAGAAGTGCCGCGGGCATCCCTCTTTCGCCCTGGTGTCGCTCGAGCCCTACCTCCCTGGTAAGATTCCGGTGGTTTTCGTGCACGGTACAGCGAAAAGCCCGGCACGCTGGGCCGATATGGCGAACGACCTGCGGGCAGACCCATGGATACGCCAGCGCTACCAGTTTTTGTACTTCTACTACGACACCGGAAACCCCATCCCAGACTCCGGCATGTTGCTGCGCGACAAACTTATGGCCGCAGTAGAGCGCATGGACCCGAAGGGTCGGGATCATTGCCTGCGCGAAATGGTGGTTGTCGGACATAGTCAGGGCGGGCTGATTACATAACTGACGGCCGTCGACACGGGCAACAAACTCTGGAATACGGTGGTCCGCGTTCACCCTGACCGTGTCCCGGGCTCCGAGCAATTCCGCACCCTGCTGCGCCGGGTGTTGTTCGTGAAGCCGGTGCCGTTCGTGCGGCGACTCGTCTTCATCGCGACCCCGCACCGGGGAAGCTTCCTCAGCGGCGAGTGGCTCGGCGGTATGCTCCGCGGTATCGTCCGGCTCCCCGCCGACCTGACGTCACATTCGATCGGCGCTCTCACGAAGGGAGGGAACTATTTTTACGGCAGTACCCTGATGGCGGGAGGACAGCTCCCGACGGCGGCGGACAACATGACTGAAGGTAATCCCTTCCTGGAAGGCATCGCCGGTATTACAATTGCGGACGGCGTTCTCTATCATTCCATCGTCGCTGTGAAGGAGTCGTTTCCAGTCGTCGAAAAGGGTGATGACGGGGTGGTGCAATATCGGAGCGCCCACTTGGACGGAGCAACCTCCGAGCTGGTGGTTCGGTCGTCCCACTCGACGCAATCGGACCCGCACACAATTCAGGAGATGCGGCGTATCCTGCACCTGCACGGGGACTCATTGGAGATGGCAGGACCCTCTGTGTCAATATACCTGAGACACCGACCCATGCTTTAATTAGGGAACATTTTCGGAGACAAGCTCATGACCGACACAACTGCACAATCTATTTCTCAGGCCGCGCCGCCGAACGCGGAGG
>JAQTMV010000162.1 GCA_028714175.1 Methylococcales bacterium | reverse complement strand
TCCTCCGCGTTCGGCGGCGCGGCCTGAGAAATAGATTGTGCAGTTGTGTCGGTCATGAGCTTGTCTCCGAAAATGTTCCCTAATTAAAGCATGGGTCGGTGTCTCAGGTATATTGACACAGAGGGGACTGCCAAATGCTTACTTGAAGTGCTTAAAGCGCAAGGCGCTGAACGGGTACTCAGCCAATTGGCTTTCTCTAAAAAGGCGCACAAAAAGATCGCGAATATCAGGTTTGGGAAGAAGGTTCGCATCCTCAACAAATCCAGAGTGATGAGATGATGTTGCAAAAAATCGAATACATTCATAATAATCCTGTTAAACGGGGCTATGTCGATAACCCTGTGCATTGGCGCAATTCCAGCGCACGCAACTATGCAGGGGAAGATGGGGTTTTAAAAATACACACTGATTGGTTTTGACTAAACTTGACGCTGGCGCGTCGTCAACTGCGTTCCCACGCAGCGCGTGGGAACGAGATAAAGATAAACGAGATAATAGGAGAAAAATTTATGAATACAGCACTCACCGACACCGCTCATAGTCTTTATGTGCTTTACGAAACGTTACCGAATGAGGTGCAACAAGCTTTTTTGCAAGAATTAATACAAAAAAAACATCAGGAGCTGGCAGACCTGAGTTTTTATCTGGACTGTAAAGAAGCAAAGGATGAAAACGAATTTTTAAGCGAGCAGGAGCAGCAGGGGTTAATTACTATCTAGTTGTCTTTAATTAAGGGGTCATCTATGCGTTATTTAGTTGAAGAAATTGCTGCGAAAACAGCGGTTTTACCAGAAAATCTGCAACAAGAAGTTTTGGATTTTGTTGAATTTGTTAGTTGTAAACAAAGGCAGCAGGCTGAAACAGCTTTGTTAAGTGAACAGGCTTTGGCAGAAGATTGGATTCGTCCGGAAGAGGAAGAGGCATGGGCGAAATTTCAGTAAGCGATATTGTTTTTGTAACTTTCCCTTTTTCAGATTTAAGTCAAACGAAGCTGAGACCGGCTTTGGTGCTTGCTAATGCGCAGCGTAATGATTGGATATTGTGCCAAATTACCAGCCAATCCTATTACGACACACAAGCTATAACGATAGACGTAGCAGATTTTCGAGAAGGCTTTTTGAGCCAAGTCAGTTATGTTCGTCCACATAAAATTTTTACGGCGAATAGTCAACTGATTAAAAAGAAAGTAGCTTCTTTAACAGCGGCAAAACATCATGAAATTATCACGCGAATCCAAAAAATATTACATGATGGATATTAATATTCAGGCTTCCCATGCAAGGCAGGACAATAAGCGAGGGTTAACCGTTCGCCCTGAGCCCTTCAGCTTTGCTCAGGAGAGCCTTGTCGGAGGGTGGACGGTTAAGCCGTTCATGGTTCGACAAGCTCACCACGAACGGCTTAACCTTAAACTGTCCCTTCTTAAGTTGAAAGCCAATATTTATTGGTTATTTTCATGACCCTACGCCGTTTTTCATCCCGTACCCACCGTTTAGACCAAAGCTTTTTAGCCGAGCAACTCAAAGGCGCAAGGAGTTACCGCCGCATTGCCGGTTATTTCACAAGCTCGTTGTTTGAAGTGGCCCATGAATGGCTGGAGAAAATCCCCGATGTCAAAATCGTCTGCAATGTCGATATTCATCCCGATGATCTGAAAGTGGCGCAATGCCGCGAAGCCAAGATACTCGGGCGCTGGAATGCCAATGCTATTGAGGCAGAGGCTTTGCTGAATCGTGACCGGTACCGTCGTTTGGATGCTTTTTTACAGCAGCATGGTCAGGCGATTCGGGTAGCGCCGGACAGCGTCTGTGGTTTTGTGCATGGCAAAGCAGGCGTCATTGAACGTGCCGATGGCCGCAAGATCGGCTTTATCGGTTCGATGAACGAAACCCGAAGTGGCTGGCAGCATCATTATGAAATATTGTGGGAAGACGATTCCCCGGAAGGCATTGCCTGGATTGAAGCCGAATTCGATTATCTGTGGAATGCAGCTAAACCCTTGCCTGAAGCAGTTTGCAAGGAAGTTCACCGTCGCAGTCGCCGACATGAAATTGGGCTGGATGATGTTGTTGACGATGACAACATCGCCCCGGCGGCCTTGATTGAGTCGCCGCTGTATCGGGAAGGCATGTCGCTGCAATCCTGGCAGCAAGGTTTTGTGACGGAATGTTTGAAGCATTATCGTGATTACGGATTCGTCAGGTTATTACTGGCCGATGAAGTGGGTTTGGGTAAAACCTTGTCGTTGGCGACAGCGGCGCTGGCGTTGTGCTTGCTGAACGAGAAGGAAAAACGCCGCCGCAGGCCGGTGATTATTTTTGCCCCGGCGACGCTGTGCGAGCAATGGCAAACCGAGTTGCTGGATAAATTGGGTATTCCAACGGCGCGCTGGCAAACCACCAGGAAGGTGTGGCTGGATAGTAACGAACGCTCTATTTCTCCGGCGGGTGCCGAGCATATCGCCGCCTGTCCGCTACGCATCGGCATCGTCTCTACCGGCCTGATGATGCGCGATTCCAGTGAGAAACAGCATTTGCTGGATTTGAGCTACGGCTTGGTCATACTGGATGAAGCGCACAAGGCCCGTTCCCGCCAAGGCTTTGGCAAAAATGCCGGTGAGCCCAATGAATTGTTGGCTTTTATAACAGCTATTTCCGCTCGTTCTGAACATGTGCTGTTGGGCACGGCCACGCCGATTCAAACTATGCCGGAGGATTTATGGGACCTGGTGCGCGTCTTACATCAAGGCAAAGGCAATTTTGTCTTGGGTAATGATTTTGCCCGCTGGCATAAGCCCGACGAGGTGTTACCGATTTTATCCGGTGAACAGGAAGTGACAGATTTGGCGACTGCCTGGGAGTTATTGCGTTCGCCGTTGCCGCCTGTCAATTCTACTGCCGACAATCCGGTGCGCCAGTTATACAGCGCGATACGACAGGATTTAGGTTTATCTATCCGGCAATTCGAAGCGGGGCGATTGGCAGATTTGGACATCGGTACCCGGCAGGATTTTGAACTCGAGCTGGAACGCCGGGTCGCCAATGCACCCTTTTTTCAGCGTGAAAATCCGTTTGTTCGCCATGTGGTCTTGCGCAAGCGCACCACGCTGGAAGAAGCGGGGCTGCTTAAGCGCGTGGGCGTTGATATGCATCCCGATGTCAATCGGGTTAAGGATATTCACGGCTTTAATGCCTTGTTTGAAGGCTTGGCGGTGCGTACCGATGAGCATTTTCGGGAAGCCTACAACGAGGCCAGACAGTTTGGCAAGGTGTTAGGTAAACGCAAGGGCGGCGGATTTATGAAAAATTTAATGCAGCAGCGGATTTGTTCCAGTTTGGTTGCCGGCATCAATACCGCTACCGCATTGCTTGAAGGCTGCACGTTGCACGAAGAAAGTGATGATATGGAAGAGGACGTAGCCCTGCAAACCGACGAGGAACGCGCAGTTCTGGAATTGTTGTTGCACCGGCTAAAGCAAATTGATGTCGATCCAAAATATGAGGCAGTTTTGCACTATCTGGTCAACGAAGGCTGGCTCGAGCATGGTTGTATTATTTTCAGCCAGTATTACGACACCGCCCATTGGCTTGCCGATGCGCTGGCGGCCCGTTTTCCTGATGAAGCCATCGGTTTATACGCCGGGGCGGGACGAAGCAGGTTATACCAAAAAGGCGATAGTGTCGGCATTGAGCGGGAAACGCTGAAAATTAGGGTGGCTGAGCATGAAATTCGTATTATGGTGGCAACCGACGCCGCCTGCGAAGGCTTGAATTTGCAGACCTTGGGCGCCTTGATTAATGTCGATTTACCCTGGAATCCAACCAAGCTGGAACAACGTATCGGACGCATCAAACGTTTCGGTCAGGTGCGCGATAGTGTCGATATGCTGAATCTTGTCAATGAACAGACTGTCGATGAAAAGGTTTATGAGCGGTTATCCGAACGGATGCGTGACAAATTCAATTTATTCGGTTCCCTACCCGATACGATTAAGGATGACTGGATTGAGGACATTGAGACACTGGATGAAAAAATGGATCAGTACATTGACGCGCAGAAACGCGCTACCGGCTTTGATTTGCGCTACAACGCTCATTTATCCGCATCTGATAAGGATTGGCGGGATTGCTCTAATGTACTATCGCAGCGGGATTTTGGCACGTTGATGCGGGAAGGCTGGGAAAAGTGAAATTAGTGCGGTTTAATCGCTTGGGAATGAAAATATCTTTTTTACCATCAACCAGTGTTTGAAAAACAGATCAAATCCTTCAGTGAAGAATTAATACAGCAAGTGGACGAATTTCGCCGTAATCTGGAAAAGTCCATCCCGCCTGAAAATCAGGAGCCTCAATCTGATACGATTTAATAGGTTAACGTGTCAGGAGGTAATCGGCAGGGTTCAGGCAAATACCACCAATGAAGATTGTGAAATGGAGGATCTTCAGATTCCTATTATTTCAATTCAGTTAGACTGTATCGAGGCTTTTTGCTACGGGCAAATACGCCAAGGTCAAGCGCCCTTGATCATCAACTTAACTTCATTCATCGCCTCCAGTTGCTGGACTCTTACTTCCATCGTCATTCGTCAGCGGGGTTTGCTCGCTCAGCCAGCGTGCGTGATGCTCGCGAATCAAGGCAATCGCCTCATCGGCTGTACTGGTGCAACGTGGAATTGACAGATCCTCCGGATTGACAAGAGGAAGCTCGGGTCTAAGCATATAGATTTTTGCCCATTCTACGAGTTCGGACCACATCTTACCAATAAGAATCAAAGGCGTATCAACCTGTCTGACTTGTAGCAATTGCCAGATCATAAAAGTTTCAAGCACGGTACCGATGCCGCCCGGCACCACCACGAAAGCGTCGGAAACGAGAACGAAATGGTGCAAGCGGCTGAAGAATGTCCGATGCTCGAATACCTGATCAACAAAAGGATTGACCTCTTGTTCAAAAGGCAATTCGATGCGGATGCCAAGGGAACGATCCTTCTCTGGCATTTTCACTTCGGAAGCCCCCTCATTGGCGGCTTGCATCAACCCCGGACCGCCACCGGTAACAATATCGCAACCCATTGCTGACAGTTCGCGTGCGAGATAGCGTACCTCCTCGTAGACAAATGAGCCTGGTTGAGCCCGCGCCGAGCCAAAGATGGTTACGCGGTAACGATCACGTTTCGAGGGACGCAAACGGGTCAGATTATTGACTGTTTCCCACAGACGAAGCACTGTATCGACAAGAATTTTTTTGACACTTTCCTCATCGGCCAAGCTAACAAATTCTTGAGTTTTTCCAGATTTAGCCTTGTTCATAATTTTATATTCTCGTAAAGGTAGTATGCTGTTCTCTAATGCCTGTTTAATTCAAACTTTACTGTCAGCTTGTGCTCCAGTCCAGTTACTCGACGCGCTTCGGGCAATTCCATGTAGGTGATAGCCTTGTAGCACGAGCGCCTAATGTCGGTATCGTTGCCTAAATTGCGGTGCAAGATGCTAATATAGTAAGATCGAAAGTATTGCCAAATTTGTAGTATGTAATGCCGGGAATAGGAAAGCAACCGAAGAAACACGGGTATAAGCATGACGGACAAAAAAGCACTTTCTGAAAACAGCATCTATACGCATTTTGTGCTTCCAGCTCTCAATAAAGCAAGCTGGGACTTACACAAACAAACCCGTGAAAATGTTTATTTCACAGCGGGGCACATCTTTGTTAAGGGCAAGAAAACGGCACGGAGCAAAACAGTTTGCTGATGTCAGACAACTTACCAAACAACTCATCAAAAGAGGTATTCATATGCAAGCATTAAAAAAACAATTAAAACGAAATCTGGCTTTGATTTTTTTCAGTGTTCTGATTTCTGCTTACAACACTGCGATGGCAGAATCGGACATGCAAATTCAGGAAAGAGTCCTCAAGGCGCGTGAAATGGCCAAACAGCAAGAGATAGATCACGCAACCCATGAAAACCCTGTCGATAAGAGCCTGGAATTTCATGGCGTTTTTTACGGTTTTCTCCCTTGCAACGGTTGCAACGGGATTAAAACGACACTGTCTTTAAAACAAAAAAACAATTATCTGTTGGTGACTCAGCCCGCCAGGGAATCCTCAAGGGAGTATTATGAAAAAGGAAAATATAGCTGGAATGATGAAACTCATACCGTTGTTTTAACACCGCATAAGGAATCAACCACACGGCAATATCATATTGAAAATGGAGAGACGCTCATTCAGCTTAACGGTGATGGAACGCGGATCAAAGGCGATCAGGCAGATGACTATATTTTGCGCCGAAGCGATACGGTAAAGGCACGTGAGGTACATATTCACTAGGGAGGGGTGCCCTGAATTTTGTGTATACGGATTTTCAATTATCGGTCAGGCATTCGATCTTCAAATAGCCTTGTAGCCTTGATCGGGTGGAGCCTACCAAGCCTTGTAGGTCGGGCATACTTTTTATGCCCGTCATTTCTAAGGTCAACTATCGAAACGACATTTCGGCTTACCAGCCATCGGTTCTTAATCTAATGCCGTAATGTCGGGCACGAAAAGATGTGTCCGACTACAAGGCTATTCGGCTTGTTGGGGCGAAGATAGCTCTTCAAAGAAATCGAGTAGTTCATGCAGTCTGGTGCTGGGATTCATTTCCTCACTTGCTATGGCTTCAATAAGAACTTTAGGCGCTATTCGACGTGCCTCGGCAAATCCATTTTCCAGCATTAATTTGAAAACATCCAACACTTTACCTTTATCGTAATTTTCCAGGACGGAATGCGAACGCAAGTCTTTGATAAGTAAATCTGCCGCTGAGTGTGCGCCAGCGGCAGCATAGGGTTTACGATTATAGCCAAAGTGCAGTAACAGCCAAAACTCAAAGCATGGATAAGAGGCTATGATGCCGACTTTTTTTGATGTCTTGGCTAATCTCATCGCCTCATCAAAGGTTGCGTGGGTGTCCCTGTCTATCGCACAAAAGACTCGATCGAATTTTCCTTGCCGACTGATTGCTTCCTTAACTATGCTCAGCGGATCGGTTTTTCCGCAATGGGTAATTTCCACCAATACAGTAGCTCGAAAATGCTGGCTGGCATCTTCTAAATAGCGTTTCCCCGATTTAATGTCTTCGCAAATGACCAATACAGTCGGTTGCGGTTTAAAACGAGGTTTTGGTCGATTGAATGAAGTAACAGTCCGCGCCATGCTCAAACTCTGCGAATAAATGGCAGTCCACGGTAGCGGCCTTCGTAATAGCGTTTTTCCATATCTTCACTTTCGCGCCCCTCAAAATCATGTATAGAGCGTAATTGCGTGGCGCCATTAGCGTCGCGCTCGGTAAGCCAAAATTGATCGCGGCGCAACAACTTGGCATCCATTAGATGGGTGTCGTGTGTGGTGAAGATAAGCTGAATAGGTAAGTCGGACTTAAGATGTTTTGCTACCAAAGAGATAACAATCTCAGGGTGAAGGCTGCTGTCTAGTTCATCCACTATCAGAGTTCGATCTTCGATAAAGCTTGTATGAATGCTCCAAGGCAACCAAAATCCAATCAGGTTTTTGGTACCCTCCGATTCTTCTTCGAAATCAAACTCGGCTTCACCCAACGCGGTTCTATGCGTCAATATCGTTTTGCTTTTCGATTTTGAGCTGATCAGCCCCGTTAATTTGTTTGCCGAGATTAGTCCTGCCGAATTGGGCTCTATTTGATCGACGCGAATATTGGTGACGGGAACATCAACGCCTTGTAAAAACGATGAAATTTCTTCGGCAAAGGAAGGATGATCTTTTACAAGCTTCTGACTACTATTTGCCCGCCACTCCATGCCTCCAGAAACAATCATGAAACCTGTTTGCAACCATGTAAGCGGTTCTCTTAATTGCTTCAAATCCTCACTACTGTTTGCTACGGCCTGCGCAAGAAACAATACCTGTGGTCCGGTGGATTTTTTCCATAGCTCATGTAAATCATTACCACCTTCCAGCTCGCCAAAGGTATATTGGTCGCCGGAAGGCAAGTGACGACGGTGATACAACAGCGTTTCTTTGCCTTTTGGAAAAGCAAGCAAACGTTCTTCGATAATGCGTTGCTGGGTTAAAGCTAGATCAAATTCATAGCGCTGTTCGGCATAAACGAAATGCAATTCAATGCTGCTGGGTTTATCAACTAATTGGGGGTCAAAGCGGAATGGAGACACAGGGAGTGACGTAGCTTGCGCGCTCGGCTGGCGACTAGCAATATCACTGACAATCTCAAATGCTTTGATTAGATTGCTCTTGCCCGATGCGTTTGGGCCATAAATGGCGGCAACCTTTAGCAAGTCGGGAAGCTTTTCGCCTTTAACAACCGGCTTAAATACGTTATCGCCCTTTTTCAATCTAGGTGCTGCAACCATAGAAAAGGTCTGCTTTTCACGGAAAGAACGAAAGTTGCTGATAGAAAATTCGATTAACATGCAGAAATCTCGCAGTTATATAGGTTATTTTTGTAGTTAATATAACTTATTTTGATATTATCTACATATTTTCTGCATTATAATAGTGAATTTAAATTTACTTCACCTGAGTTAATAAATTTCTAAGAACGTGTTTAAAAAGTGCCGTAGGATTGACTAATTAATGTCCAGTCTATCCTGTTAGCTAAGCCAAAAAAGCTTTACGGGTTGACTTTATTTATTCCAGCTATTGATTCGTCTGTATAGGTTTTTAATCAGGTCTCCTTGTATATCAAAAAATAAACCACCGGTATCACCAGCAATGAAAACAAGGTCGAGGCAAAAATACCAAAGATAAAGCTCCATGCCAGCCCTGAAAATATCGGGTCCAGGATAATCACAAACGCACCAAACATGGCCGCTCCGGCGGTCAGGAATATGGGGCGCAAGCGGATCGCACCGGCTTCAATCAGGGCTTCTGCAAGCGTCACATCGGCACGGGCGCGGATGCGCTCGATGAAGTCGATCAGGATTATTGAACTGCGCACGACGATACCCGCCAACGCAATCATACCGATCATGGCGGTGACGGTGAAATAAATCGGGTTGGGGTAACCGGCAACAGGCGTAGCAAACAGATTAAGCAGCCAGAAACCCGGCATGATGCCGATAATTATCAGCGGAATGGCTATCATCATCACCAGCGGTACGGTCAGCTATCCGGTGTCTGGCCAGCAGGACATAAATCATAACCAATGCTGCCGCAAAGGCCAAGCCAAGATCACGAAAGACATCGACAGTGATTTTCCATTCGCCTTCGCCCGCTAATTCATCGGTATAACCTTCCGGCAAGGGACGTTCGGCCAGGGTGTCATTCAGATCAAAAACCGCTTCTACCGGGCTGTGACCCGCCATACTGAACGACATAATTCAGCCGTTGCAGATTCTTGTGAAAAATAGGCTGATCGTCGGTTTTTACGCTGGCGGACCCTATTTCACTTAACGGTACCAGATCGCCCTGCCCGGTTTTTACGCTCAAAGCCAATAAATCGGCAACAGACGATAATAACGACGGCAAAACTTAAGTGTTTAACCAGTTCATTGACTTGGTGGTTGGCCGTTTCACCGTAATCACGGGTATTAGTGAATGGTAATAAAAAATAACTCAATTCAGTCTTAGCATACAATTTTAATTATTAGGGTAAAATCAACCACAGAGGAGAGTTGTTCTCTACATGTGTTGGTTTAACATTGGTATATTTAGCATCCGTGCCATTTATCTCAGGTTCTGGTCTACAGGACTTCAACTCCATAGGGGGAAATTTATGATTTCAGAAGCCATGGTTGATTTATCGCGCTGGCAGTTTGCGGCAACTTCCTTGTACCATTTTCTGTTTGTTCCATTGACACTGGGTTTGTCATTTTTGCTGGCGATTATGGAATCGACCTATGTCATGACCGGCAAGGAAATCTACAAGGATATGGCCCAGTTCTGGGGCAAATTATTCGGAATCAATTTCGCGCTGGGCGTGACCACCGGCTTGACGATGGAATTTCAATTCGGCATGAACTGGTCCTATTTCTCGCATTATGTCGGCGATATTTTTGGTGCGCCGCTTGCCATCGAGGGCTTGATGGCGTTTTTTCTGGAATCGACATTTGTTGGCCTGTTTTTCTTTGGCTGGGACAAGCTAGGCAAAGGGCAACATTTGCTGGTAACCTGGCTGGTTGCGTTAGCGACCAACTTATCCGCGCTGTGGATTCTGGTGGCCAACGGCTGGATGCAAAATCCGGTCGGCGCCGATTTTAATTATGAAACCATGCGCATGGAAATTTTCAGCTTTGGTGCATTGTTATTTAATCCGGCCGCCCAGGTTAAATTTGTCCATACCGTTGCCGCAGGCTACACGACGGCCTCTGTTTTCGTGCTGGGCATCAGCGCTTACTACATGCTGAAAGGCCGGGATGCGGCCTTTGCACAACGCTCTTACACGATAGCCGCAGGGTTTGGTCTGGCTGCCATCCTGTCGGTGATTGTTTTGGGTGATGAAAGCGGCTATACCGATGGCGAGGTACAAAAAACCAAGCTGGCCGCCATTGAAGCCGAATGGCACACCTTGGAGCCGCCTGCCGCATTTACCGTCATCGGCATTCCTGATCAGGAAAAGATGGAAACACATTACGCCATAAAAATTCCCTGGGTTTTGGGCTTGATCGGCACGCGTTCTATCGATAAGCCAATTACCGGTTTATCGGAAATTCTGGAAAAAAATCGCTTGCGCATTCGTGATGGCATGAAGGCCTATGCACTAATGCAAACATTAAGAGCAGGCAGCAAGGATCCCATTGTCCACGCCGAGTTTGACCGCTACAAGCAGGATTTGGGTTATGGCCTATTGCTTAAACGCTATACGGAAAATGTTGTCGATGCGACCGTTCAACAAATAGAACTGGCAGCACAATATTCGATACCCAGAGTCGTGCCTTTATTCTGGACCTTCCGGATCATGGTGGCTTGCGGTTTTATCATGCTGGGGATATTTGTTTTTGCAGTTATAGCCAGCTCGATTGGCAAATACAGACAGGACTGGTTATTACGTGCAAGTCTGTATATGATGCCTTTACCCTGGATTGCCTCTGAAATGGGTTGGTTTGTGGCCGAGTTTGGCCGTCAACCGTGGACTATTGCGGAGATTTTACCGACATTTTTAAGCACATCGTCTTTGACCGAACTGGACATATACCTGAGTCTGGCAGGCTATATCGGTTTATATACGGTATTTTTGATCATCGAAATGTTCTTGATGCTCAAGTTTATCAAGTTAGGTCCCAGCAGCCTGCATAAGGGCCGTTACCATTTTGAAATCGCCACGGGAGCAACATCATGATTTTTGATTATGAAACCAT
>JAQTMV010000161.1 GCA_028714175.1 Methylococcales bacterium | reverse complement strand
GTTGTGTGAGAAAATAGTTACCAGTAGAAAAGCAAAAGTCTTCTGACAACAGGCTTGGTATATAGGATGCTGATATTTTTTATTATACGCATTCGTGTCCGCGCCAGTAACATTTCCAGAACAACTCTAAATAATCCTCCATGCAACCCTCTTTCATCCACCTAATCTCTATTCAATTGCGCGGTGATCCGTCTGGAGCCAGAAAAGGGACAGCGGGTGTAAATCTCATCAATCCGTCTCATCAGCACAAGCTCATCCGGCGATAACGGCGCCGTTAAAGCCGCTGCATCAAACGCTTTAGGGTGTCCCGCCTAGCGTTGGTGCATAAATAAACTGATGGCACTATGTCCCCTTACCCTAATTGTCTTAAGACAGAATTGTTCCTACCCGAACCGACACAGGCATGCCCAAATAGGTCATGATATTTATCGCCGCGATACGCGTATGCACCTCGGTGACCTGGGTTTCAAACAAACGCGAGGCCAAACTGTCGCCGAACAGTTGCTTGAGGCGGTACAGGGTGTTTTCCGCGATACTACGTCGATGATAGCCTGATTCTTTTTTCCATGCCGCCATGCCCCGTTGGGCCACTTTCTCCAGCACCGCATTCCGTGGCTGACCTTTTTCCCAAGGCACGGCGTTTTCGCGCGGCGGCACGACCAACCTGGTTTCCCGTGCTGACGTACTTTCCACTCGCCTTCACCATAAATTTTCAGTCCCGTTGAGTCCACTACCTGGTGAATAGGCTCTTGGCGAGGAATCATGACTGGCAACCGACTGGCACGCCGCGACATCTGCGTGTGATCCGGCACCGGTAATTCCAGCCCCATCAAGCAATTGTTTTTTCCATGTGCTAATTTGACCCGATGTAACTTTATGGGTAGAAATCAATTCGTCGCTGGTTTTATCCGCTTTGTAAGCGTCTAAAGCAACTTTTGCTTTGAAGTTGGCGCTGTGTATTTTACGTTTTGCACTCATGGCTATAACCTTATTTTAGACCTTTATTTTGACACTATTCCTCCTTAGCATCTGGTCTGATATTTGGGGTCCACTATACTCTTCAGCGTGAACGGGCAAGGCAAGCAGAGCAAAGCATAATAATTTGAAAGCGAGTTTTGAAGGGAAATTCATAAAGACTCCTTAGCCTCTGTGTGGGGGTTAGCAATCGCGCCAATTAAAATGGCATACTTTAGAAGGGGATTGTTGGCCCTTTCCAGTCACCTTTAGCGCTGGGTGTTGCCCTCGCCAAGGAACTCTCGACCGCATGCCAGCCCTCACAGCTGTTACGTCCTCTGCGCCCTCTTGTAAGATTGATCAGACTTTTGGCCTTAGCATAGATCAAAAAAAACAGAAGAATCAGCCGTTTTTTCAAAGGGGAAATTGGTGAAAGACTGCATATCAGTTTGTCATCATACAGTCCCCCGTCGATCATTCTAATGGCCCCAATAGCATGTACTTTTACCGTCGCGCCCAAAGAAAGGCGCGGGCCGAGCACTACCGCATCCAGAAGATCACCGTCCAGTCCGATGAATGCCGGAACCGAGCCATAGTTGAACGGGCAGGGCAAGGGGGAAATAAAATCTAATTCTCCGGTGGAGCCCCGCTTCAAAAAACTTCCTCTTGGTATTTCAATGATGACTTCAACCAGAGGGGCTTCTTTGTGCATATCCACTGAATTCATTGATATAGATGGAATCCCCCGTTTTCTTTGAACCTATCAATTAGCAGTTACTCCTTAAGTTACAAACAAGTAAACCTTCTATTATTACCTTATTCCTGACGAAACCCAAATACTATCGGGGGTACAGTATAATTTTGGCGACTATGGAGTCTGGTTTGTAATCCAGACGTAATGCGGTTTTCAGGGCGATCACACGTATTTACGACAGGAATCTTTGCGGAGCCACCCAAGTATGTCTGGATTAAACAGCATGACACCGAATCTTCGGTTAAATCGATGCCCCTTTGCCAAGCCAATTCCTCACAACCTTTAAATTGTTGGTCGTACATTTTCTTGCTAATTCTTGCGCTTGCTCTATTTGTTTTGAGGTCATTTTTTTAGCGATCATATCACGTTCTTTTATTGTTTCATGTGTGTTGCATGTTAATGATGATATAAACAAGGCGCATAGCATTTTCTTCATCTTTTACCTAATTAGGTTTAAAATTATTTCAATCCTGTTGGGTGCTTGAAATCCCCCCAAGGGTTCAAAAAAAATGACGATGCTCCTTGATAATCCCAGAAGAGCTATTAGAATAGGCATTAATCTCTTAATATGAGGGTGTCAATAACCCTACTCAAAGAGTAAAGCTTTCCAGCCTTCAAGCCAGTGATGTTAGTTATAGCTTTTCCTATTGGCCTTGATTGCCGGTATGCAGCCGAGCGGGAGGTTACTCCCCAAATCGGTGTTGATCTTAGGGGTTTCGGCGCACCCTTCTTCTGTTCGAGCGACGAACATTTTCTTAGCTATCAAGGTTTCGGAGGACGAAATGGCAGATGTAAAACCTAACAAGAACAACTCTGCCGTTGTTGCTAGCCATGTACCGGGTCGTATCCGCTTCAAACTTCATTCGCAGAACCGCGATAAGGAAACGATGGAAGGAATAAAGCGTAATCTGGAAGCGCGGGAGGGCATACACGATGTACGGCTGAATCCGGCTTGCGGCAGTGTGACAGTACATTACGATCACGGTCGCTATTCGATGTCTGGCATTCTGGGTTTCCTGGAAGATTTGGATGTAATTGTTGACTCCATAGGGCATTTACCGAGTATTGGCGACAATGGAGATGCTGATCACGGCGGCGAAGCACCGGAATTTATCTCGGCCGTCAACGATCTGAACCGGCGCTTCCGCAGGGTCACCGGGCTTCCTGTCGATTTGAAACTGGCACTTCCGCTAGCGTTCGTCGGCGCTGGCGTCTGGTCGATAGGCAGAAAGGGGTTGATGATCGAAAGCGTTCCCGGCTTGCTGTTTCTCTGGCTCGCTTTCGATATGTTCGTAAAACTGCATTCAGCCCGCGCTGATAAACCCGAATCTCTAAATTAGTTATCACCCATTATTTAAAAGTTATTAGAAACAATAACTTATGTTATTTTAAATGTATATATTCGGTTAACCCGTCTGTGAAAATTACCGAACCAGCCGGTATTTGAAGGCTTTTCCCAAAGGATAAAGCCATACGTCCTTGATAGGGACACACTGCTTGCCGGAGGGGCCAAGCTTACCCTGCCTCGGGTTTGACCGGCATGAAGCCGGTTAGCCGCTCGATAACACGTGCCAATGAACCGGTTTTTTTCGACCAAGGTTTCCAGCAGCAAGGGACGAAAGCCATAGCGATGCTGCCAGTCTTGCGGTAGTTGTCTAGCCGCTAGCCCAAGGCCTTGGAAGCCAGGTTTACCGAACAGACCCTCGGCAGGATCAGGAACCGGGCATTGTTGACGGCAAGAGGCAGATTTTTTTCGCGCTGCTCATGCGTCCAGCTAAGGAATTGGCCGCGCGGCGCGCACTGCCAAGCGGCAGCGCCAAAGCCCAACAGGGCGGCCAAGCGATCCCCGGCATAGACCCAATAACGCAATTGCGCACCAGCCAGGGTTTTTAAGCCAAGCCTGTCCTGAGCGAAGTCGAAGGGATAGTGTGGTAGCGCTGGATATATTCATTCCGCAGACGAGAGTCCACGCGCTCGCCGACCTGCCGTAGTTGCAGGCGCGGCAAGTCATGAGCGGCCAGATGAAGGGGTTCTTGCGGGCCGGTTTCAACCCTGATGAGGTTGTCCGCTTGCGGGCGTGGACATCGCGGCGGCGGCAGTTGAATAAGCCCGTCGTCTTGCATGCGCAGCATAGCCACCCGGCAGGACATGTCTTCCAATCCCCCCTCAGGCTTAAGCCCGTGCATAACCTGGCAGGCCAAACGCGAAAGCTCAGCGCGGGTGCGCCTTGGGTCTTCTGCGATATCGTCCTGATCAGGGTCAACGCGTCTTCGCTAAAATTGCGGCCATAATAACGCTTCAAGAGCTATCGAGGGGAACGGGTTGCTCTGGAACCTCCAGTTTCAAAGGCTGTTTCAATGCGTGACGGCGTGCTGCAGCCATTGTCCAGGGCAAAAAGGGCGTCAAGTCCGCCGGCGCCAGCCATTTATCCAAAAAAACACCACCGAGGCCGAGCGGGTCAGCCACAGATACCAGCGATAGCCGATCTTGCCCTCGCTTATCTGGAAAACTTTCCACCGCGTTTCGTCGCCGTGGACTAGCCGCTCAGTACACTGTCTACGGAGATCCAGACTTTACAGCGGACTTTGAATAACTTGAAGACCACAGTAGCTTTTGTGAAACGGTATACATTTTCACCGATAGTGGTTTTGCCGTGATATTGATTGTTCCAAAGGAGGACGGTTTAGACGGCAGAATTCTGGAGCTTTGTGCTGAGTTTGCCACCTCCCATCCCGAGTCGCTTAATCCAGACGATAAACTGTTTGTTGCGACCCTGGACAGCAACGCTTGTGAATACTTTGAAGAACGTGCCAGTATCGCTGAATTTGAAGCGGGCATGTCCAGACCGGAGGCTGAGCAATTTGCCTTGAAGCTAACACGAGCTCATTTCAACTTTCAAAAGTAACACAGAAATTTAACCATCTTATATGAATCAACCTTAACTCTAACCATTAATAAACAGGGGTCAACTCATGAAAACCGTCAACACCAAAAATCCCGAATCCGATATTCGCATCGTGAAATTAGGTTCCTGCGAATCGGTATCCTGAAAATCGACCTTGACCTATCATATAGGCTGTATGATGGATGGCGAGATTCAATTGCGCGTTTATGCCAATACCGCAGCCGGTTTCTTCAGCCAGGAATGGTGCCATTGAAATCAATCGATCAGGTGCTGATCAGGGCTCTGGGAGCCACTTTACGTCGTTCGCCCTGCAACCCCTTTTTCTTGGCAAATCCCAGAAAAATCCAGCGTTCTTGCTGGCGGTCTTAATGCGTGAAGGTTTGGCCGGTCGAGCGACGGATAAAAAAACGTTGTTATACGAAATTGGATGCCGGTCGATTCATCGCTGAGATCAAGGCGTTGATCTGTTCGAAAATCTCCCTAAGTGACAATGACAAGCCACCGAAACTCGCCAAGACAACCACAACTGCCGATGACAAACCGGCGAAGAAGGAGACCGCCAACAAAGGCAAAGCGGATAAGGCAACCGGTGCTAAAAGCCTCAAGGAATCCAGCCCCAAACCTGAGCCGGACTCTACGCTGTAGTTGAATTCACCCACTCAGTTGAACAGCACAGGCATAACCCCAGTAATGTTTGTAATCACCGCATCCGCCTACTTTGCCTCGTATTCAATTCCACGAGATTGGCCTGGGTATTTGGCTTAACGCTTCTGTCTTTTCTGTTCCCGCCGTTGTTAATCCCACTTCTCATTCCAGGTGGCGCCATCTTGTTTTTCATTCAATACAAATAAGGAGAACTTTCAATGAATTTTCTACTCGATGCAACCGATGCTGTTCTGACTTGGGAAATTTCCGAGGAAGGATTTGCCGACGCCATCAAAAACCAAGCCTGTCTGATGTCGGATATCAATCCCGAAGAAATCAGCTGTTATTATTCGGACTGATTCCTTATTCACTGTTCGAATTAACGCTTCCTTGCCGTACCCCTTCTTTTTCAACTTTTATTATCCCCATCTTTATCACTGACACACTAGCCGCTTAACTGCGGAGACTTACGCTTGTCTGGCGTATCGCTTGGAATCGATTTTTATTCCCAATTCCAAGAAAATTCAACAAGTCAACCTCAATCATCACACGTAAACTAGTACTTTTAAAAGACAGAATCCAAAGCTAATACTTATGGCAACCTGATCAGGAGCCATTATTTTTTCAATGTTGTCACGTTTTCAATTGCATCTAAATGACCACCAATACCCGTCATTAGATCCATGAAATGACGCTATCTGCAAGTCAGTGGGAACAAGGTTGCTATTTTCCCTGTGACGTAATAGACCACCAGTCCCAGCCATTCTTTGATGCCCATCGCCAGTATTCTTAGATGGCCAGCCAGGTCAAGATCAACACGAAAAAGATTCCCAGGCCAAGTATAGTGATCAACAGGATAAGGGATCATTGGCCATCCCGCCCGGCAAAAAACCCCGACGGAACGCGGCATATGGAAAGCTGAGGTAATCAGTATCCAATTTTCGCCAGATACGGGGTTAGCCGGCACTTTGCTAAATACGGCATTTTCATAAGTATTTCTGGATTCTCTCTCGAAAGTGACATGTGATATATTCATTCCCAGTTGTTCAAACACCATCTTCGCCACGTCTGCGCCCTTGTATCCCTGATACACCATGCTTCCGCTGCCACCCGTAAACACCAACTTCGCTTCAGGATATCGCCTTGCCAGAGTCTGAAACGCAAGTAACCGCTCTGATGCATCGCCTAACTCAACCTGATTCCATTTGGTCGAAAGGTTGGCATTCTCTGTTCCGCTCAATACGATAATCCCGTCAATCTTTTGTGGCAAAACAGGGTTTTTAGGAAACCGTATTTCAAGAGGGTAGAGAACCCATTCACCTACAGGGAAGAGCGCTACGATCAGAAGGATGCCGACAACAAATCCTAGTATCCGTTTCGCCGGCCGATTCTTTCCACGCCACAGTAACGTCCAGGCAATGAGCAATAAAATTAGCAGCAGACTGTCCGGGGCGGTGACCATCCACACCAACTTGGATAAAAAAAAGAAAATTGAGTTCATAGTCAAGTTCGTCAAGTGAACACCATTTAAAAGTTGAATGCTATCAGAAACTTGACAAGTGGGGAAAGAGCCGAACTTTTGAGTGGTATACCCATTTGTCCTTCAGTGGCAAGCAGGCACTAGCGGAAACCTGTGCCAGGCAGTATCACTGGCTGAGAGATTACAAATTGGAACATAGCGAAGCTGGGGTTATCTTGGGGCTATTGACTGACGGAGCGGGAAAATGGACGCCTCAAGCGGTTAGCGGATTGGCCTTATTCCACTTTTCATCAATAGGTCGCGAAAGGTATTTATCCACCGGATGGGTGCGGTGATGTCAATTCCGTGGTTGGTGGCGATTAATGAAATGCGTCCGATGACGCTGCGTTAATCGGACCAACGCGGGCTTGCACCGGTTTCCTCTGGTTTACAGCCAACTGATTTCTAGCTCAACTGCTCCTTCGCTATCAAGCCAATTTTGGTGCGTAATCCGTCTTTTAATTCCCTTTGAGAATTCCAAAAAACAGTGGACTTGTCGGCCAGATCGAATGGTAATTCAGTGCCTTCTTTTGCGGTAATGATTACAGGTTTCCGCAAACCATCTGCATAACCCAATTCGTAGAATACATTGGTTTTTAACTCAGTGAGATCTGCGATGACAAATGCGGCATATTCAATCTTCTCGATAATCTCCTGGACAATTCGTCCAACCGTGTTGGAATGATCAACGCGTTGGCACTGGTAACCGCCCTCCTCGCAAACAAGTTGAAATGACTCATAGGCATCTTCCAGTTGACGTTGTTCCGAATACGACATAATCGCGATCACTTGTTTTGATAAAACAAGCTTTTCGGCAAGTGAAACGATCTCAGCCGCGATTTTCGGCAAATTGGTGTCCAGGGTATTCAGTATTTGATAATCAAGCTCCGAAATTTTACCGGCGTATTTTTCGTTAAATACAGACAGTTCCTGATTATAAATTTTTTCTGTTGCACCGCCGAAGATAGCTACGGGTAACAACGGCTTGCGGCTGATGCGCGCCCAATTTGCAGCAATGTAAGTCCCTTCTGATCCACCGGAAATCGGAATCAGGGCATCCGCCATCTGGATTTGCTCGGGTATGTATAAGGACTCATTACTGAGTTCCCAATCAGCCAATCTGGATTTGACGACCATGCCAAAATTATGTACAGGCTTCTTCCCGGACATGACATAACTGATCATACGTTTTTTGGGGTCAAAGGAATCAGAATTGAAATGTGTTTTAGGGTTCGAAATGTCTGGCTCGATTTTGGAAGGTTGGAGTTGAAGGAGCTGTTCATAGGCTGCTTTGGCCACAAGCATATCAAGGTTATTCATACATCCACTGAGGAGTGTATGACCCTGAGAAATGATGGCAACACCTAAGGCCTGACAGAACGCTGTTAATTCATCGGCTCTTAAATCATCACTTTCAAAACTTCCTGCAACGAGAATTTTCATGTTGTACCTCCCACGCAATCTCGATTGACTATGGTGGCAATTTACAACGGATGGAAAATGAAAAAAAGGAATTATTTCACAAGCATTTGGGTATCAGATTTTTGCCATGCCGCCAATGCCCTCATTAAAATTTGGCGAGCAGGTCTTTCCTGACTATAAACTCTATTGAACTAAACCGCTAACGCGGTAGTTGCGGGCTTCTCGTCCTTACTGAGAGATTTACAAAATGCTCCACTCGGAGAATGATGGCGATGGATGCTGCTTGCAGCATTTCATTCACCCTCCAGATCAGGAGATTTGCCATGACTCATTTACGTCAGCGGATGATAGAATTCCACTGAAAATGTTAAATAACCTCTGAACAATTACTTATCACCAATAATGCTTTCATTCATAACATGAGCACCAAAAAAAAAAAACCGATAATCTTTCTCGATACCGGCTTTAATGTGATCATTCTCCTATCATGAACGGGATTTAAGCATTTGTCAGTCTCATTTACAGATAGAAATACAGTAATCCTTCAGACTCATTTTGTATTGGATGATGCTGTTCTTGACCATTATTTCCCGAATCCTTATTGCTATTTCGACATCAAAGGAATTTCAGAACCAATAGCAACGTCAACTGTTCCTTGCAAAATACTCTCTACTTGTAGAAAACGTGCCCCAATAACCTTCGAGGTTGCTTTTGCTATTTTGCCGTAGTACTTCTCTAGGAGCATATTCCTCTGCTTGCGAAATTCAAAAAAACGTTTGACGAGTTCGCCAGCCTTCTTGTTATTCATTTTTTCGAAGTTAGCTGTATAATCCTTGATTATTGCTACACGCTTGTCATTCAACTTCTTCAAGTCAGCTTCATATTGATTGTATTGGGATAAAAACTTCTTTTCTTCTTCCCCGTTAAGAGCCATCGCCTGCTTAACGAATTTCCATTTTTCCATGCGCAAACTGGAGCGAAACAGGTCGAGTTCTTTTTCTTGCCCGGTAATTTCCGGCGGAAGAGCTTCTGCCGATGCCGCAACGGGCGCGTGTGTCTCTGCTTGTGCCATGTTATTCAGCGCTGACAAGCTGACGGTTGCAATAGCGAACGCGAAGGCTAATTTTTTGTATTTCATGTATTATTCCTAATCTTTATTGTTGAGAATTGGTATTATATTTCAAATGGGTCGGTAATGCCCATGATGTCGAAATGAGCGCAAGTCCCCACCTATGGTTTGATCAAATGCTTACAATTTAACGTTAGCTTAAAAGAACAAATTGCTTCGATTCCAAAACAAAAATATCGATTTGTGGATGGGCTGGCGGGTGGCGAAACAGGGCTAGGTGCTATAACTTATTGCATCAGGTCCTTTTCCAAACAAGAAGAAGACCTAATCACTACCAAAGCCATTCTGACGCAAGAAAACGAAACCCAATCTCATCGCTAGAGCTCCATGCTCTGAAGTCAAAATGAAATTAAGAGACCGACTGATCGACTGGACGATATTGACGTGTGGTTAAACCTCCAGATAGGGATTTGGCGTTTAGTCGAGGGAATTGTTCTTCACCTGAAAATCCGGAAACTCATCATCTACTATCACACGCCGAAATGGATTGTTCGATTCGAATCAGGTAAATATCACTCGTTTATATGGTACAGTTCAGTTGATTGAGATAAGAACTGGATTTGCATTATTAGAGGGGGTCATCATGACAAGTTCTGGCATCACAAGAAGACAATGGCTTATCGGCTCTGTTTGCTTGGGCCTAAGCTTGAGCATGGCAACGGCGGTAGAAGAGCCTGGATTCGGCGTTATTAATAATATGGAGCCTTATCCCCGCAATGCCGACGAGGCATTGGTGCGCCTGGAGAACGGGAACCGGCGCTTCTGGGACGATTAGTCTAGCCATGCTCACGAAAATGCTTCCTGGCGCAGTCTACTGGTTGAGGGTCAAAGCCTTACGCCGCCATTCTAGGTTGCAGCGATTCGCGGATGGCGACGCTGGTATGGGTAAACGCAGCCGGATTGATTATTATGAAGTCCACTTTGTTATTGTTGGTAGATTAAAAATCAATGTTCAGCTGCTGACTTTACCGTGTTAAGAGTTTTTGTCCAGATATAATGATTATTGTAAAAGTTAGCGGCAAAATGCCGGTATTTTGCCGCCGATACTTAATATCAGGTATAAGCCGTGTAGGTGGGCAACACTTTTCTATCCACTTTTTATCGCTTATTTTGGTGGGCAAAAAAAGCCTGCACCCTACTCTGCTTTGTCATATTCCGGAATGACGATTTTGGATTGTGTGATCATGTAATCTGACAAAGTGGAATCAGTGACGATCCAATTTGGCTTTGGCGTTATCCGTATCGCTTTTAATTTTTTCTATCAGTGCATGAAATCGTCCTTGCTCGTCATTCGCGGTCTTGGCGATGTGAGCATTATCCTTGTTAGCTTCATTAATCAAACATGTATTATAGGCATTAGCCTTTTGTTGCCACTCATTGATTGCCTTTATGCTTTGATTATAGGCATCAACACTACTCTGCTCAACAACGGGAGGCGCCGGTTCGGCGCCGCAATCGCTTGGAGACCAGGTGCCGTTATTTATAGTACCTGCTGTGCCGGAAACAGCGGTGAGGATGATTGTTGCAGTACATAGCATTCGTCGTATCATTATTTCACTCCTAAAAATTGTTTCAGACGGTAACAGCTAGCCCGTCATTAATTACATAATTCTAAAGGCAGGTAGGGTTTTAGTGTATCTTGGCATTGTATTCGTAGCAATCGACAAAATGGCATTGAAATAACACCTTGAGCAGGGCAAGTTGTTCTGCGACTTGCATGGAATTTCCGGAGTAAGAATATTTAGCACGAGCAACGTGTAATAGGCTGGCTTAAGAGTCTTAAACTTGCTTTTTACTAGAATACGCACGACTCAATCAATCGGCTCCTGACGACCCCTATGTATAGTACATAACTATGTATAGCTGCAAATTGCTGTCGTCTTCAAAGCCTTGTTTCATTGATATTTCAAGCAACGCTGAGCCTATTAGCTTGACATAGTTTTACCGGTGCCCTGAAGTGAAATCTCACTCACTTCAGGAGGTTCTAATGAACTCTGACCACCACACATCCACATGGCTGCTTGAAAGCCAATTGGAACCCTACGTTGA